>PIVW01000581.1 GCA_003353825.1 Chloroflexota bacterium | reverse complement strand
GTGAAACCCCGTCGTTCGGCAAATCCACTCCGAAAAAGAGGAGGGCATTTGTGCAAGATGTATTTGCCTAATACAGATAATTCTAGATATGTTACCAGTCAACATGTAACCACTACCCGAAAAAGGAAGTGAAACAAGAGGAAAAGCCTGTGCGCTCATCTCCAGAGCGTCCGATTGTTTGTCGAGCATGTGGGCATGAGCGCATATGGAAGAATGGCACATACCAAGTGATCAACTGGGTATGGTTGCTAACGATAGGTTGGTTGATAGGCATGCAGTGGGTGGTAGTACAACGCTGGCGCTGTGCACGGTGTGGTCATGAACTGGTGGCAGAGGAACAGCAGAGACAGAGAGAGGCTCGGAAAGCCTGGTGGCAACAAGTGAGACGAGTGATTGGGCTGAGCCGCTTTCGCCTGGGGTTGTCAGTGCGGAAAACGCAAGCACTGGTGGTGTTTACGTATGGTCGTCAAGTCTCTGTGGGCTACATCCAAGGGCAAACCCAAGACATCGGGCAGCGTGCGCAAGCCGTTTGGGGGCGTTTGTCTGACTGTCGCCAGAAGAGTGTCCGGTTTTTGCTGTTTGATGAAACCTTCCCCAAACTAGGAGAGCGAGCCTACAGTTTGGGTGTCGTGATCTGTGAATACGGCCTAATTCGCAGTGTGCGCACCCTCCACCGCAAAGCCCAAGATATCCCGGAACAGTTGCGCAAGGTGGTGGGAGAGCATTATTAGCCTGAGTTCTTTCTCACTGATTTGGCCGTCGCCTACGGCAAGTATCAGCAGAAAGCCGGCCTGTCATTACAGCATCTCACAGATGTGGTGCACTTGATGCGACAAGTGCTACGGCTATTTGATGAAGCCATCAAGAAAGTTACCGTGGACAGTGGGGTTATTTGCCACTAATACGGCGTTGAACCACGTCACATGACCTGTTCGTCCTGATGATGCCTGATGCCGTCGCGCTAATAGCATCATTAACTGTGCCGCTGTAAATAGAATCGTGGCTCCTATTAGAAAGGTGTGGTTTGTTAACACCAGACATCACGTAACACGCAATACGCAACACGTGTTCTGCTAGGACCCCACGAAATCCTGTTGAACCAGAATCGTTAGTGGCAAGAGTGGCGCATTTAGAAGTGTTGCCAGTGCCATCCTGGACACCTATTCAGATGTGGTACGATATTGACACGAATTTGACGAACCGATCTAAATGCATGACAATTATGGCAACGCGATCAATAGAATGAAAGGCGCGATTACCGCAATAATCTTTGTTGCATGAATACATATCGTTGGCCGATTTAGATTCATAGGAGATGCCATGCCGTCAGATAGCGAACACTGGGACAGGGTCTTTTTGCAAACAGAAGATTCAAGCTTGGGATGGTATGAAGCATCTGCATCCCAAACACTGGCCCTGCTCGATCTAGTTCCTGGTTGGGAAGAATCAACGATCTTTATTGCTGGCGCCGGCACCTCGGTCTTGATTGAAGAAACGCTTTCCAGGGGCGCCAACCTGGTAATAAACGATATCAGTATCAAAGCGCTCGATCGGGTCAAGAGTGGGCTACCCGCAAACGAAAGAGACATTGTCTGGTTATGCCAGGATATCTCCAAACCGATTCAGCAACCGCTGCCTGAGATTGACCTCTGGGTCGATCGGGCTGTATTGCATTTTCTCACTGATGAACAAGATATTTTGGGGTACCTCGAGAATGTGACATCAGTGTTGGGGTTTGGATCTCACGTCTTGTTTGCCCAATTTGCCCTGGCGGGCGCCCCCAAATGCAGCGGCCTGACGCTCCATCGATATTCAGTCGACGAATTAGCGGCACGGCTGGGAACGTCTTTTAGTTTGGTATCACAGTTTGACCACATCTATATCAACCCAGCCGGTGATCCAAGACCGTATATCTATGCTCTGTTCAGAAGAGAGCAGTGACGAACGTTGACTGGGTGAGGGATAGATCCTGCTTACGATTTCAGAACAACTGTTACTTCAGCGGCTGTGTCAAGTCGATATGGCCGAGACTAAAGGAAAAAGCATGCTTACGATTTCAGAACAACTGTTACTCCTGGCACTACATGACGAAAAAGGTTCGGTTTTGTTTTCCGCCTCAACTGCATTGCCGTATGGTTTAGCCGGTGCGGTGCTACTGGATCTCTACTTTTTAGGTATAATCGCATTTGAAGGGAAACATGTCCGAGTTGTCGATTCCAGGGGCACAGGTAATGACATTCTCGACGAAGCCTTAGAATTGATGCGACAGTCGACAAAAATCCGTGAACCGAAATATTGGGTCAGTCGCATCCAGAGCAAGGTCAAACGGTTGCAACAGCGGCTTGCGGAGGGCCTGGTAGATGAACAGATACTATCCAAAGAAGAGCGCAAGCTACTGTGGGTATTCACACGCCGGCGTTACCCCACCGACAATGCTGAGCCCGAATATGATATCCGCAACGCCATTCGCAATGTCATCCTTTATGGCCAGCACCCATCTGAAAAAGAGGCAGCGCTGATTAGCCTGATGAGTGCTTGCGAGTTGGTGAACGAAGTCTTTTCGAAAGAGGAACGAAAGAGTGCAAAACAACGCATAAAGATGCTTTCGGAAGGGAATGAGGTCAGTAAGGCTGTATCGGCAGTGGTTGCCGAGATCACAGCCGCCATCACTTTTTTGATGGTCGCGGCCACGACCGCCTCAACTGCCTCAAGCTAGAATAGTTTGGTCGATGTCGTTTCATTCACCAGAAGATAGGTAAGCCAAATGCAAATAGTCGTAACGATGGCGCTGGCAACAGGAGTGGTCTTGGGGCTGCTCATGCTCTATTTCGCATTCGTGTCCTGGCGCGAAGAGGAATCAAGAGCCATGAAATTGGCCGTGGCCCTCGCTTTTCTCTTGCCAATCCCATATATGGCAGCTAGCTTGATCGATATTCAACTGCAAACACCCTTTTCGCTTGTCCTCCTGGTTGTCACGTTATTGGCAATCATCATTCTACTGCTACCGATCGGTAAGGGGTTTGCGTTCGAGGAGGACACGCCCACAAAACGTATCGACGAACGGGATATCATGTTCTCTCGCATGCAGTTGGCGCCTGGGTCTGAACGATTTACAGATTACTACCAGCGTCGCCCCGAAAAAAGGGCCTTGGATGACAGATTCCGCAGCCGGCCCGGTCTCATGCAACCGGGAGCACTATACTACGATACGATTACTTCGGCAGCAGCAGAGGCCAGTTTCAAGACCGTATCCGCCTTCCATGCCATGCTTGACGTGCAAAACCTCTCTGCGTCGCCCCAACAGAAGGACCCAGCCAAGATTACGCAATTTCTCAAGCAGTGGGCCAAGAAGTTCGGTGCTGTTTAGGTAGGTATCACTGAACTGCAAGACTATCATCTCTACAGTGTCGTCGG
>PIVW01000580.1 GCA_003353825.1 Chloroflexota bacterium | reverse complement strand
ACAAGGTCTGAGGTCACACCTATATAAATGGTTCCATTTTGTTTACTTGCCAATATATATACTGCTGGTTTTTTATTCATTTCTTACCTTTCCGAAAACTCGGTACTGGATTCCGGCTTTCGCCGGAAAGACAGTGTTACAGTTAACAATGAATAAATCAGACTTTACATATCAGGTTCTTTACGCTACGGATTTACTCCCCTATATCCACTTTCAAATTCTGGATCTCCAGTGCCATCTCTTCCAAGGGGCGCAGCCACTCTTTGGTGGTTTCGGGTTTTTGGGCGCTCTCTTTGATGATCAGGTCAATGATGGTGCCGATGTGGGGGTAGACGGTTTCCACCGGGTGCTTCTCCAGATAGGGTGAAATCATCTCGACCAGGTCGATGGTTTCGTGGTTGTCCAGCCGGTTTTTGAGGTCGGCCATCATCAGGTCCAGGATCCGGTTGCCCTCCTCATCCAGGCCCTCCTCTGCATCCCCGTGATCGACCAGGGTCCTGAAAACGCGTTCTTTTTCTGTAGAGAGGTTGATCTCCTTCAGGGTTTTGAATGTGTATGGTTTGATGATCCGGATAAACCAGGGCTGTTGAGGATATTCCTGCAACTGTTCGGTCAGCTTGCGCGAGAGCTCACGGTTGGGATCGAAACGGACGATGGACTGCAGAAAATCGTTCACGCGGCGGTAGTATTGCGACCATGAAGCCACCCGCTCCTTGCCCCACTGTTCCAGTTGGTCCAGGCGGTGAAAAATGGTGTCGATAGTGTCCAGCACTTTCAGCTGCCGATTGTCATCGGCCTGTTCGAAAATCTCGCTCAGCCCTTGCTTGATAGCTGTGTTTTCGGACAGAATCGTGCGATAGAGTTCCTGCAGTGTGTCGCTGGTGGTGGTCAGGAGTTGCTCGCATGATTCCAGCGCTTCCAGCCAGTTTTTCTCCAGGAGTTGGCTGATCTGTCCACGCACTTCGTTCTGCTCCAGATCCAGCCCCCGCTGCCTTTTTTCGATGGCCTCCAGCAGCTCACCCACAATACACTCCAGGGGTAGCTGCACCTTTTCTGTCCAGAAGGATTCGGAACCACTGGTCTCCAGGGATTTGCGGATCTCTGATAGAAAACTGATGATGCGCTGGGTGATAATGGTCAGGTTCTGACGGGTGAGTTTCTCTTTTTCGTTCAGAAAACTGATAATCGATTTGCCCAGTTGGGTCATGTCGTAAAGCGGGCGCTGGCTCAGGCCACCACCATCGATACGGATTAGCAGCTGGTTCCTGTGCAGCCTTTCAGTGGCGCTGATCACCCGCTGGGAAATTGATTCAGGGTTGCTGCCGGTGACGTCAGTCACAATCTGGTAGATTTTTTCCAGGTCGGTGGACTGCAGGGCATAGATCTGCTGGATATCAATATAGGTGTGGATCCCGGCAATAAAAGCCAAGTCCTCGCGGCCGATATTGATCTCCGTTCCAGAGTGATAGGCGCGCGAGACGGCTTCGGGGACGCTTGTGGGCGCTGTGGAATCCGCCTTGCCCATCTACTTGCCCCTCTCCGCTTGTTCGATCTTGGCCCAGGAGTCCCGCAATGTGACCGTACGGTTGAAAACCAGTTTTTCCGGGGTGGAATCAATCGAATCTGCACAGAAGTATCCCTGGCGTTCGAACTGGAACTGGCTTTTAGGGGCGGTTCCCTGCATGGAAGGCTCCAGAAAACTGTTCTCAAGCACCTCAATCGAATCCGAGTTGAGATAAGTCGTGAAATCCGGGCCCTCTTTGTCGGCTGTGGGCCTGGCCTTGGTAAAGAGCCGGTCGTAGAGCCGCACCTCGGCCTGGATGGCCTGGGCCGCTGAGACCCAGTGCAAGGTCCCTTTGACTTTGCGGGTCACGGTTCCGGTACCACTTTTGGTGTCCGGGTCATAGGTGCAGTGTATTTCCTTGATCTCACCGGTGGTTTCATCTTTCACCACAGATTCGCACTTGATAATATAAGCGTAGCGCAGCCGCACCTCTTTTCCCGGCGTCAGGCGAAAGAACTTCTTGGGTGGATCCTCCCGAAAATCTTCCTGCTCGATGTACAACTCCCTTGAAAAAGGCATTTTACGGGATCCCATCTCGGGATCATTTGGATGATAGGCTGCTTCCAACTCCTCCACCTGGCCTTCAGGGTAGTTATCGATAATCAGCTTGACCGGCTGGAGCACACACATCACGCGAGGGGTGGTATTGCCCAGCTCTTCCCGTACGCAGGTCTCCAACAGGCTCATTTCGATATAGTTTTCCTTTTTGGTGATGCCCACGCGCTCGGCAAAATCTCGGATGGCTGAGGGTGGATAACCCCGTCGTTGCATGCCCATCAATGTTGGCATGCGGGGATCATCCCAGCCGTTGACCTGCTTTTTCTCAACCAGCTGGTTCAGCATACGCTTGCTGGTCACTGTATAGTTCAAAGAGAGTCGCGAGAACTCGATCTGCTGTGGATGACATGGTGTCTGCAGGGTATCCAGCACCCAGTCGTACAGCGGGCGATGATCTTCGAATTCCAGGGTACAGAGCGAATGTGTGATGCCCTCCAACGAGTCAGAAATACAATGGGTGTAGTCGTACATTGGATAGATGCACCACTTGTCACCGGTCCGATAGTGGGAGACCTTGAGAATCCGGTACAGTACCGGATCCCGCATATTGACGTTGGGAGAGGCCATATTGATTTTTGCCCGCAGCACATAGGTCCCCTCATCAAACTCTCCGGCCTGCATGCGTTGAAAAAGATCCAGGTTCTCATCGATGGGACGGTTCCGGTCCGGGCTGTCTCTTCCTGGCTTCGTCAGTGTCCCACGGTATTCCCGGGTCTGCTCGGCGGATAGCCCGTCCACATAGGCTTTTCCAGCCTTAATCAATTGTAGGGCGTATTCGTAGAGTTGATCGAAATAGTCCGAAGCGTAGGTCAGCCGATCCTCCCAATCGAAACCCAGCCAGCGTACCGATGACTTAATCGATTCCATATACTCTTCACTCTCTTTGCTGGGATTGGTGTCGTCAAACCGCATAAAACAAAGCCCGCCGTCGTTCTCTTCCGCCATCCCGAAATTGAGACAGATCGATTTGGCGTGTCCAATATGAAGAAATCCGTTGGGCTCAGGCGGAAACCGGGTGGCGACACGGCCGTCGTGCTTGTTGTTTTTCAGATCCTCGGCAATGATGGTGCGAATAAAATGTTTCGGTTTTTCCGGTGTTTCGGAATTGTTGGGTTCGTTCATCTTGGTTTTATGACTTAATTTCAGTTCGTTATTGAAGACAAATTTACACTGATATAACTGACCAATAGTGTCTGGTATGAAGTGCTTTCAGACGAGGAGACGAGTTTTGAGATGAAGTTGGCGAAATGGCGCGTCCGAAACCCCGCTGCCTGAGCAAAGCGAGTTGGGGT
>PIVW01000579.1 GCA_003353825.1 Chloroflexota bacterium | reverse complement strand
GGCGCCATGTTCGTGGGCGACAAAGGCAAGATGATCTGTGGCGGAGCCGGCGGTTCGCCAGACCCGTCAGATCATCACGCTTGATCCAGACCTCTACATCTGCATCTAGCCAGGCTGAGAAGCGCGGCAGAGCATGAAGGGGTGTGGGTAGTTGTGTGAGGGGAACGGTGGGAAGGTTGGTTTTCATGGTTATCGCGGATGAAGTAACGCTATCAATTTCCAGTCAACATGTCAGAGCAAACGCATCTGTTCGGGCCGGGTTGTCGTGATCGGATCAAGGCTCAGGTGGTCGAGCCAGCGTTCTGAAGAGGTCTCAGACTCTGTTAGCATATCACGAAGATGGCAAAACTTCACAAATGTCCATCCTCCGGTCGATATCGCAGCTGCCCACAAGGCAGGAGTGGTGTGGGCCGGTAGTTGCTGGGCAACATGCCTGATCAGTGCTTGCTCAGAAGCCTGCGATCGTTCGATGAGTGTGTGGATCAGAGTTCGTTCAGATAGAAGATGAGATATGTCAGATACAAATTCCGATCCACCCTTAGAACTGTGTTATAATCCGAGAATACCCTGCACAGGAAACGTTGGGATAGGAACGTTAGGATCCCAAGCTAAAAAACGCTATGAAATGTCTGATTACGGGCGGCGCCGGCTTTATTGGCCATCATTTGGCAAATCAATTAGTAGAACTTGGGCATCATGTACGAGTTATCGATGACTTGAGCGCGGGAGATCCTTCGTTACTCGATTCTAGAGCATTGTTCACACGTGGTGATGTGCGAGACCAACCTAAGTTATGGACATTGCTGCACGACATCGACTGTGTCTATCATCTTGCAGCCAAGGTCTCTCTACCCCAATCGGTGCTTTATCCCCGCGATTACAACGATACGAATGTGGGTGGAACTGTTACCTTGATGGAGGCAATGAGAGCGGTCGGGATCAAACGGATCGTGATGGCATCATCTGGTACGATTTACGGTGATCAGAAACGCCAACCTGTCGACGAAACCGTCGTGCCCGAACTTTTGACCCCTTATGCAGTCAGCAAATTCGCTGCCGAACATTACATCTTCACATTGGGTGTTCACTACGGTATCGAGACGGTGGCTCTAAGGATTTTCAATGCTTATGGTCCTAGACAGGCTCTACCGCCAGCTTATCCACCAGTAGGGCCTCACTTCATTCACCAGATATTAAATGGGGGCACCATTGTGGTCTTCGGTAGTGGCAAGCAGACCAGAGATTACGTCTATATTGATGATGTTGTGAATGCACTGATTGTGGCCGGAGAAAGGCACGGAATCGACCGCCAGGTCATAAATATCGGATCGGGTATCGAGACCAGTGTTGAGGGTCTGGTGCAAACTATTGCGCAGGCAGCCAACGAAGAGCCACAGGTCTTGTATAATGAGGAACAGAGTGGTGGCGTTCGACGTCTTGTTGCCGATATCGAAAAAGCGCAAGATATGCTTACGTATGAACCAAAGGTGTCGCTACGCCTGGGATTGGAATACACTATGAAACTGGATACCCGATTCCAGTTGTTACAGTCAGTGGAGACTCACGCCGACAGATAAGTTCTGCACTCTGCGTTGAAGGCAGGCTCAACGGTGGATGACAACCTTTGTACCATTGCCGGCCCACTTGTAGAGGAATCGAGCGTCGCCATTGCGCAAATTGATGCAGCCATGGCTCATGGGGCGGCCAAAGTTATTGTGCCAGTAGGTGCCATGAAGGGCGTAAGCACCTACAAAATACATGACAAACTGCACGTTAGGCAGCCGGTAGCCGGGACCAGACATTGTCTGGCGCCGAATATGATTTCGTACACGGTAGGTTCCGATTGGTGTAGGTGTACGTCGTAAGCCCGTACTGACAGCCGTATTCAACACCACTGTATTACCTTGGTGAGCAATCAATCGCTGGCGGGAGAGATCAACTTCAACCCACTTACTGCCTGTAGCAACCTTGGGCGCCGCTCCTGATGAGCCGGTATTGCCTTTACGACCAGGAATGTTAAGACGCTGCCCTACATAAATCCGATTAGCGTTACGGATTCCATTGGCATTCTTGAGCGTGGCTGTTGTTACACCATACTTTACAGCGATGGATGATAAATTTTCGCCTCGACGTACGGTATGCACGCTCGCAGATCTAGTGTTGTTCGTCTGCACATTTTCAGCACTTGCGCCACTCCCTTTCTTAGGTATCCGCAGGCGCTGTCCGACATAAATTACATTCCAATCTCGTAAATTGTTAGCCTTTGCGATCGCGTTAAGCGAAACGCCGTAGCGAGCGGCAATTGACGACAGAGTTTGTCCTCTTCGCACAACATGTACCCTCCCTCCCGCCTCACTTGGTGCGGCGCTGGCGACCGCAGGCATCCATACCGTGGCAAACAGTACTATGACAAGCACCACAATGATAACACGCCTTGACCTCATTGGAACTCTCCTAGTGATAATGATGGGGGAACTTATCAACCGCCAGCATCAGAAAGCGACCAGCGGTCCCTGATATTATAGACAGCATATAATGAAACAGATCACGCGCCTATCCAAACAGAATGGACGCTAACGGTACGATCTGGTGACCCTATTCAATGATTTAGCTCAGATAATACCACACGCGCGTTATTTGTCCAATGCTTGAACCAGGCCCGGCAATAATCGCACTATCAGGTAACCACCTTGCAAATCCACTTTCTGGATAACCTCGGCGATCGCGGGTAACAGCACCTCACCATACTCGCCATGAACGACATACACTTCATTTGCACCGGTCCACAAGACTTCGTCAAGCACCCCCAGATCAATACCCTCATCTGTGCAAACCTGTAGACCTTGAAGCTCATCGACGTAATACTCATCCTCATCCAAAACCTTTGCCAGATCTCGTGGTATAACCAGATGTTTTCCCTTCAGACGTTCTACATGAGTGCGAGAGGTGAACCCTTCTAATTGTACCAGCAGCATGCCTTTGTGAGGTCGAGTCGATAGTATCCGGTATAGCTGGGTTTCCCCCTCCAATACAATGTCTGAACCTGGCTCGAAGCGCTCGGGGAAGTCGGTATAGACATCGACCTTCACTTCTCCGTGTACGCCGTGGATTCCAACAATACGGCCAATGGCTATATAAGTAGAATGGTTTGATTCTTCCATCACGACCTAAGATTGTTCCTGCCAGATTGAGGTTCGACCAAGTGCCTTTTCTACTCTCGATTCGGTATCGTACCCGAAAAAAGACCGCCCCTACACACATAAGAGGGCCGATTCCTGGTTCATCGTGGCGCCAGTATACTCAACACGGTCACAAAGTCACATTTTTGCACATCGAACAACTCTTCAGAAAAACGCAAAATGGAACGCTGATGACGCTGATTCGACAGATTTACACGGATTTTTTGATTTTTAT
>PIVW01000578.1 GCA_003353825.1 Chloroflexota bacterium | reverse complement strand
GGATACTGACGAACACTTATTCTTAGCCTATCTGGAGCATTAATCACCTTGTTGTGAAGCGCATAATGCCCCAAATGACAGCTGTAAGTTTCTGATTTCAAAGGTGCGAAATACAGGCTAAGGGTAATCGGAAAAATCGGTGCGCAGGTGGTTCGGGGGAACTTCGTTGATAGCACGGCCTCCTTCGTTGTGAATGGATCATTGATTACTTAGCCAATAAATAAAACGCCTAAACACGGAGGCGTGTTCGACGTCCTGGGCTGTGATAACTGAAACAGTTCCCACACTATCACATCAAAGGAAGTGCGATCCTGTACCATGTTATTGAGACTCATGGCTTTTTCAGTAAGAAACAAGGTTAGCATCTTTGCTTCCCTAAACGATATAGCGGTTAAGTAGTAGTGACGGGTACGACCCGCTAGAAGTCTTGAAGTACAAAAGTCGTTGCATTTGAGTCAAGTTTTTCTGGCCGGACACTTTACGCCAATACAACTCGTTGGTCTGAGGCATGGCCTCGCTAAATTTAAGCCACCAAACTAAGTTATTGATTGTAGAAACAAATCTTAAGATTGTCAAATCTATGGATTTTTGGAAAACGAAGCAACAGGAAGGGAGTAAATCGACCTTTACATCCAAACCTTTTACCTCATCTCAGACTATCTTGCTTCGAATTCCCTTGCCATACAACACCTGTGATTTAACTGATATACAACGAAGATTTTGCCATTAAAATCTCAATTCCTTAACAGGTATCAACGCCGTCAGGAAAACACAAAAACGAGTGTGGCGATCTTGAAGTGAAAACACAAAAGGGCCGGGATAAGTTATTCCCGGCCCTTGGTGGTTCTGCGCGAAGTCAAAGGGGGGTGTTGCGCCCTTCAACCATCACGGGAATGCTTACTGGATGCTGTAGGTGACCATTAGTATCGCAGGCATGGCCTGATACGATTCCAGGGAATCGATCGAGACACGACCGAAGGGACCGCCGGAAGTAATGGCCAATTGGCTGCCATCTTCCCAGGCTGCGATCTGTGCGGTCACGTCGAAGCTCAGTTCGCCCAAGGCAACTGCAACCGCATCGCTGGGGTTGTAGGTGGCAGGAGCATCGGCGTAAGTGACTGTGGTAGAATCGAAGGCATCGACGTTGAGCACGTTTAGGCTCTTGCCGAAGGCACCCGACTCGGTGTCTACGTACACTTTCAGGGCGGCATCGACAATAGTCACATCGTCGGCCAGAGCGCTGCGGTCGAAGGTGAGCAGGATGTTGTCTAGACCGCTTGTGCGGGTGGTGAGTACGGCGTAACCATCGAAGTTTGCACCTTCGTCACCGCCGTTGACCCAAGTGTCGGCCACCAGGGGCAAGCTGACCATACGAATACCATCATCGACAACTTCGAGGACACCGCTATGAAGGTCATAGACGAAATGTGATTCATCGAAGATCGAAGCAGAATGGTGGATGCTGCCGGAGTAGGTGGTGACCTCAGTGCTGAAACCGAAGTTCATGCTGTCACCGGTGCCAAGGGCGCCTACCCAACCTATTGCGACAACCGAATCACCGACCGCTGCTGCAAAGACCGGGGCTTCGATGCCACGCTGGGCAGCAAGATCTGCAGTTTGTGCGACTGTCAGTGGCATGGCGCCACCCCAGACACTGCCGGATACGTAGGCTTCGTTAGCATCGAGGGGTATCATGACAACGCCGTCGATGGCGCTGCCGACATTCATGGCAGCGACCTCGACATCAACCGTGTCGCCGTACATCAAGGGATCGGCGCTGGCTGTCTGGCTGATACCACCTTCGAATTCGTTCATGGCGTTCCAGATCTTGACGGTACCGTAGGTTCCATCCTCAGCCTGTTCCATGACAGTGGCGTGGATGCCGTATTGGACATTGCTGTCGCCTGGGTTACCGGGGCCAAATACCTGGCCACCGACGGTGAACCGCCACCAGAAACTACTGACATCATCTCCGATATGGCGACCATCGTCAGCCAAACCACGGATACGGGTGCTGTAATCACCGGAAGCGGGGATCACCACCGAGGATGCGCGGTCAGCATAATAAACTAAACCATCGCCGGGGAAGACCCAACCGGGTACCGAGCGCATGCTGTCATGGAAAGTAGTGACAGCGCCACGGCTGCCGACGTCCATAACTTCATTTGCCGAGTCCGCGTAGTCGTGGATCATCCAGGCCGGGGCATCGCTCTGGCCAAAGGCACCATCCATGGCACCGCGGCGGTTACTGAAAGCCGTACCAGGTGCTTCGGCATCAGGATCCCACCAGCCACCACTCCACTCGACCGGATCACTGTGTGAATCGACCAGGAGCAGTTCGCCCTTTGGTCCCATGGCCGGCGGAGCCAACTCGCGACCACCGTTGACCGCCTGGTTGTTGGTATACATGTTGTTGCGGTACCAGACTACCAAGCCGGGGACATTGGCGGAGAACTTGTCGACCATCCAGCCATCACCATCGTGGGCCAAAGAGTAGTATTGCTCGGTCAGGCCATGGTTGGCAATCGAACCGGTGTCGTTGCGCCATTCCAGCATGTAGTAATGGCTGGATAACTCATTATAGGGAACTTCTTCCCAACCGTCATTGGTCCAATCACTACTATCCTCTAGATCATTGAAGTAGAGGTTAGTGTCGCCGTCATCAAGTGAGAGGTTGTCGATCCAGATGCCTGGATCCTGCACTGCTGTATCGGTCACATAAGCGAACTGCAAGTAGATCATGCCGCCATTGTAAGCGGACAGATCATAGGTAAGACTCCCTTCGTATTCACCGGTAAGACCGCCTTCACCCAGATAGGCAAAGGAACCATTGGGATCGGCCGTGGAGTAAATGCCTTCGTTGTTCAGAAGCAGGTCCCAATTCTCACCATCAGTCGAGGCGCGAACATAAGTGTAGTCCCAATCCTCTTCAATTGCGAAGAAGGTGTCGAATGTAAAAACAGGTGTAACCGTATCAGTCAGACCAAAGGAGCGGGTCAAGGTATGCACTATCTCATTACCAAGAACAGCATGCAGCCCTTTGCCCTCTCCGGCAAGATTGTCAACACTAACTGCCTGGTCAGGCAGATCGATCCAGACACTGTCTTCGGTGTCTTCAGGTGTTGGATCCGACTGGCCGATCATGTACATGCCGGCAGGATCGTCATAGTTGACGCGTAGGGGATCGGCCCAGCCGAAGAAGTAGGGCCGCCGCTCGTACTCATCACGCTCCGTTCACGTGCCGACGAGGGGGCAGTCCCGTTTTCGCGGCCGAGCATACCGGTAGGCAATACCCACCCTACTGACTACCTCTCTACTTGATCGCTGCCTGGCTGGAGAGGTATAGGAGTTTTTGTGAGCGGGGGGCATGCTTGTTGATTATATTTAAAAGCTGTCTGGTAATCTCCAGGTTACCTGTAAAAT
>PIVW01000577.1 GCA_003353825.1 Chloroflexota bacterium | reverse complement strand
GATCTAAGCAAAGCGAAGCCGACTGCTAGGTTCTACCTAACAATGCTTTGTAGTAGCCTTGAACAGAAAAAGGCTGGCCAGACAAAAGAGACTGTGCCCGAAACAGGCGAGCGATCAAGCGAAAGGCTATTAGGATAAAGGCGAACTGAATAAGCGCAGAGAGTGCGGGTTGCCATATCGGCACTGCGGTTGCTGACATGCGTGCAATCATGGCAATGGGCGCTGTCAAAGGGAACAAGCTAAGGAAGAGTGATAGCAAACTATTAGGGCTCCTGAAGATGAGCACCATAAACATGTAGCAAAGGATGAGCGGCGCCATTACAAAAAAACTTGCACTCTTTGTTTCCTTCGTGTCTGAGGCCAGCGCGCCAATGCCGGCCATTTGGGCGCCGTACATGCCATAACCCAAAAGGAAGTAGATAAAGGACCAGACAATGAGCCCTACCGGTAGAGTAAATTCAGAAGGAATGCCCATAGCCCGACCGCCCAGAACGACAATCAGCATCATGACGCCAATCCACATGGTGGTTTGCAGCAAGCCCAGTAAACCCACCGCCAGTATCTTCCCGGTCAGCAACTGCCGTGACGAGACCGAAATCATCAGCACTTCCATGACCCTGTTCTTTTTTTCATCGGTCATCGAACTAATAAGGATACCGGCTGGGATCAGGATGACCATGTAGAGCACCAACACCATGATGGTAGGGAATAGTTCCACAAACCAGTTGTCCTCCGTCGACTCGGGCTGAACCGTAGCCAAAGAGGTTGATTCCACCTTGACAGGCTGCTTGACACGCTCGGCCAGTTGTGCATTTCCGGCCAGAAGGTTGTACTTCAACACCCATTCCATCTCGCCGGAGTTGAAATCATCATCGATAATGTTAAAGTCCTCGCGCACATAGAAAAGACTTCCAGATGCGATGTAATCGGCAGGTATCACATAATAGCCGTCGATGGCACCCTTCTTTAAAGCCGACCTGGCCTCAACCTGGCTATGATATTGTTCAAAACGATTGTTCGGTATGTCGTCAGGTAGCGAGGCTATCAGATCGGTTTCATCGACGAATCCTTCGATGATGCCCCTCTGCCAATTTTGGGATACCTGTTGCTCGGTGGCAGGCAATGGTTCGGCGTCCGTATCACCTCTGATAAGGATATATCCCGCCGCAATTACGCCGATGAGGATGGGTATAATAAAGGCGAAAATGAGAAAGGTTTTTCGTCTTAGGGTGACGCCTATTTCGTTGCGCATGACCAACATCGTTTTTTTCATATCTGACTTCAGCCTTACGAATTCAATTGAACGCTTATGGATGAGTCCGCTGAAATAAGCCTATTAACCGCAAAGGGCGCAGAGATCGCAGAGGAAAACATAGGGTTTCACGGGGAAAAGCGTGTCTAAATCCCACCCTATTTGCTGTTGTCTCGGCCTTCACTGCTTGTCTAGACCTTTTTTCAGGGGAGTCATGGATGTGCTCGCAGGATCTCGCTCAACCTCAGTCGCTGGCCATAACGCAGCATACTGGCTCGATATGCTCTGCCCGCCAACCACACAAGAACCAAAGCAAAAGAAAGGGCAACGGCTGCGGCTGCGACGTATTGCCATGCAGGCACAACGAAGAACAGGCTACGAAGTGCCAGGGTAGAAAGTCCGGCAATAGGGATGAAACTGAGAACTTGAGCCAGGACACCATTTGCATCCTGAGCGATAGGGACGATCAAATAGAGGGGAATGAACAAACACATAAAGAGTAAGGGCCCGACCTGCTCTGCTTCCTGGCTATCGACCAACGTGGCGCCGAGCATGGTGGTGAAGGCGGCCAGCAACAACATAGTGGGCATTGCAACCAACGCTAATAGACCAACATCTCGCCACTGCACGTCGATGGACTGCATCCACCCGATCTCCATGACGCTACCAGCGATCCAGACCGCAAGGAAGAACACTGCAACCCACACCGACAGCAAGAGTACAGCCATGGCTACGACACCGAGGATCTTCCCCGCCATCATCTGTGCCGGAGATACCGAGGTGACCACGACCTCCATGGTACGGTTTTCCTTCTCCTCGACAACGGAAGTCATCATGCTGCCGCCGGCAATCATGATCATGAAGGCAAAAAGGGCAGCGGTGATCAGGGGGACAAACATCCCGAAAGTCGGCCCTCCAGCTGGGTAGACACGCCCCGTGCTGGTGGATTCAATCGAGATTGTCGGCCGCTCCATGATGCGCTCGACCAAAGCCGGAGACTGCTCTGATAGAAGATTCAGACGGACCCAGTCCTGAAAATAGCGGGTGACAGAGTAGGGTGGTGGAGTGAAAAACACCAGGTTGGCTCGCTCTGTCTGTTCGTAATCGGCAGGCAGCACGAGATAAGCATCGATGCGATCGGCTTCGAGAGCCGCCCTGGCCTCGCCAACGGTCGAGAATGCCACCAGAGCCAGTTCATTGTCGTCTGATAATGGCAGCGGTTGCACCAGTAAATTGACTTCATCCACATAGCCCACAGTGGTGGTAGTCTTATCCAGATTGCTGAACAGAAATCCCATGCCGACCGACAGCAAGATAAACAGGGGCAAACTCAACACGGCGATGATAAAGCCCCGTTTCAGAACTTCTTTTCTAAATTGTTGTTCCGCGATAAGCCATATCCTGGACATGGCGCTCTCCTTCAAAATCGAAGCTAGCAAGTGGTAGGTGGCAGGAACGTTACCCCGATGAGCTACTGCTCTTGAACCGCGCGAATGAAGATCTCATCCAGTGTCGGCATAGCGATTTCAAACTGTTCTACCGTACTCTGTTTGACCATCAGCTGTTTTAGAACATCCTGCGGGTCGGTGTTGGCCGCGAGGGCCAGTTGTTGGGCGCCATTATGGTGCACAATCGTTTCGACACCATTAAGATCAGGCAGGACACCGGCTACTCGCACCAGCACGGCATGTCCGGAGTATTGGCACCGGATCTGTCCAACATCACCATAAAGGATATTGCGTCCGGCGTTGATGATGACAATTCGGTCGCAGAGTTCCTCGACCTGATGCATCATATGTGTTGACATGACGATGGTCGTGCCGGCCTGTTTCAGATCAAGTAACGTGTCCTTGGCCAGCTGCGTATTAACCGGATCGAGTCCACTAAAGGGTTCGTCGACGATCAATAACTCAGGGTCATGCAAAACGGTATTGATGATCTGCGCTTTCTGTTGCATACCTCGGCTCAATTCCTTGACCTTTTTCCGCTTATGCTGGGCCAGATCAAATCGTTCTAGATAAGGAGCCAGGCGTTGTCTTGCCTCAGTTTTCGACAAACCTTTTAGGGTGCCGAGATAGATGAGACAGTTTTCTAACGCCATGTCTTGATATAAACCTCGTTCCTCTGGCATGTAACCGATGCGATCTTTTTTGGCTTCAGACATGGGGCCGC
>PIVW01001280.1 GCA_003353825.1 Chloroflexota bacterium | reverse complement strand
CGCGGAGCAACGACCCGGTTTGGCCAGCGTCTATAGACCGGTTGTGACGTAGGCAAACAACGCCGTCTGGATCCCTCTCTGGATCAGACGATCGCTCGCCGCGACCAGCTGTCAAGCCGGCCAACACGTCCCGCTTCTGGCCCAAATAATGGCCCCATCATCTAAAAGACAGGTCCTCACAATCCACAATGTATTTGTGGATCACGAGGTAAGCAAAAAGCACACTGTCTATATCATGTATAAGCGCAATTGTCATGATTGTCCGAAAATACACACGCTTGGGCCGCGTGTAGGCAGCAGGTGCCCGCCGTCTGCCGTCTATATTTATCTCGCCGTAAATGTAAACACACGACCACTCGGGATCATTCGGCAACTGTCGGGGATTTTGTTTCCTCGCAATGCTTCGCTCGGCCCCGATTCGGCTATGCTCGCCTGCCTTCGTGGGGCAGTGAGAGCGAAAGCAAGCCAAATTGAAAAAATCGGTAAAATATGAAGACGGTGGCCGCCTGGGAGTTAGGGATCTCTATGGGTTTATGAATATATAAATGAGCCGAGACGGGTGGTTTTGTTCAAATCGATTATAGTTACAGAAAGTGTCCAAAGCTTGAACTAGGGGTTGCTCGGTAAAATGTCGAAATTTTAGAGCCTTCATAAATGCCTGCCTCGGTCATGCGCTCATGAAAATAGATATCACGGGCGCCACGGACAGGCTATTGTAGTGCTATTTAACCTTGGCGACGATGATATTAAACATCGAGCTAAGTAAAAAGTTAGGTTTGGTGGCCAGCGTGGGGTATATTGATTGCATGGCTAGACCGTTCTGATGGGCTC
>PIVW01000099.1 GCA_003353825.1 Chloroflexota bacterium | reverse complement strand
ACTTCGCGTGACGATCACGAATTTCCGTTGATGATTCCCCCACACCTAGTGGCTGGTTGTGTCAAGCGCCTAGATATAGTGTGGGAGAAATCCGTATCACGCGAAATCCCAGAGACCCAAAAATCTCTTTGTTAACTCCAGAGAACGCCTGTTCTGCCTAAACGAAGACCACCCCCGAAGTTTGGCTATTCTGCCATCAGTAGATAAAGATGATGTTGCCATACAATACCTGGTCTGCTATACTATCAGCGCCATGAGGCTTGGTAGTTCGACGTTTTAAAGATGTTCTACGTAATCAGTTGACTAACAAGGCGAACACAAATCCAACATGCGCCCGTAGCTCAGTGGATAGAGCGACAGTTTGCGGAACTGTAGGCCGTAGGTTCAAATCCTACCGGGCGTGCTCAGGAACTGCCCCTCCTCGTGATGGGCAGTTTTTTGTCTCATGGTTTTTGTTATGTCCGAAGACTTGTCCTCCACGCCCAACTTTGGTTTTGATCCCGACCGATTTATAGTATGCCAAAATTGCGGCCTGACGTTTGTTTGGACCGGTTGGGAACAGACCAGTGGCAAGGGCAGACCCGAGCACTGTCCCGGATGCCACCATGTTTTAGCGCTGACCCGGCGCCAGCGTGGCACGGTCAAGTGGTACAATGCCCGTAAGGGCTTTGGCTTTATCACCGCCGCTGATGGTTCAGAGTTGTTCGTACACCGCAGGGCACTGGGCCGGTTGAAAAGCCTGAGGCGAGGTGATGTGGTGGCATTTCGTGTAGAACAGGGGCAGGTAGGCCCTCAAGCAGTTGCAGTCGAGCGTCTATCCGCCGGCAAACGCCGAAAACGGTCGTCAGGTCGCAAAAGGGAGTGATCACCATGAAAATCAACGTCGTTCACATTTTCACCGATGGCGCCTGTCTTGGTAATCCTGGTCCCGGTGGTTGGGCTGCTCTGTTGCGTTTTGGCAAACACGAGAAGAAATTGGTTGGAGCCGCTAGCCTGACAACTAACAATCGTATGGAGTTAAGGGCAGCGATCAATGCCATACAGGCCCTCACTCGCCCCTGCGAAGTGCATTTGCACACCGATTCTCAGTATGTGCGGCAAGGTATTACCCAATGGGTGCAGAACTGGCAGCGAAACGGTTGGAAGACAGCCAACAAGAAACCGGTGAAAAACCAGGATCTTTGGCAGGCGTTACTACAGGCGACCGCCCCTCACCAGCTCAACTGGCAATGGGTCAAAGGACACGCTGGACACGAAGAGAATGAACGGGTTGATAGCCTGGCCAGTGAGGCAGCGCATACGCAGGCAAAAGAGGCGATGCCCGATCTAGATCCCACGACTGACGCCGCCAGATAGTTGTGAATATCAAATAAAACGGTCTATCATCACCGCAACCGGATGCTCTTCCAGAGGCGGGGCTACCCAATCAGCGACGGCGAGGGCGGCCGGATCAGCATCGGCCGGGGCGGCGCTGTACCCTGCCCAGCGTAACATGGTAACATCGTTGCCGCCATCACCTATCGCCAGGACTTCCTCCTGGTGGATGTTCAAACGGCCACATAGCCATGCCAAAGAGGCGCCTTTATCAGCACCAGGAGTTGTGCCTTCAACAAACCAATCCCACGAGCGGGTGATATCGGCGCGTGAGCCAAGCTGTTGTTTGAGTGCATCGAGCAGAGCGGGGACCAGTTCTGGATTTTTTTGGATGGCCATGAATTTGATGAGATGGCCGTTAAGTCCGTCGACGGCATTTGGGTGCAGCCGGGCGATTCCGCCGAACCAGGCCTGATAACGCTCCGGCTCTACCACAAAACGATCGACAATGATCTGGGTCTCTGTGAAATACGCCATCCCTGCACCTAATGGCGCTGCGATCTCCGCTGCCCGACGAGCGACATCAACATCTAATGGCAATCGCCGCAAGACTCTACCGTCCCGGTAAGATATCAGGGCGCCCTGCGCTGAGATGATCGGCTCATCTGTCACGCCAATGCGGTCGAGATAATGGGTGATGACCGTGTAAATCCTGCCGGTGGCAACAACGACGGTAATACCAGCAGCCCGTGCTCGCTGAATGGCTGTTACCGACGCCTGGCCGATATGGCCATCATGATTGGCTAATGTGCCATCAAGATCGACGGCAAGCAGTCTGGTTGACATAATGATTAATCAGTTTGTATGATTAGTAAGCGGTCAAGACCGGCCAGGTCTTGCCTAACGGTGATAGAGGCGGTGGGATAGTATCGGCCGCCAAGCTCTGCCGCAACCTCTGCTTGATCGTATCCGATTTCGAAGATCAAGGCCCCTCTGGGATTGAGGAAATTACCTGAGCGTTTCAGAAGGCGATTGATGAGCTGCAGGCCGTCATGGCCACCATCCAGGGCTATGCGAGGTTCATACTGGCAGACATCAGGCATCAAGGCTTCTATGTCATAACTGGGGATATAAGGCAGGTTGGCGAGGATGAGATCTACAGGTTGAGACAAGGGATTTAACAGATCACCAAGTAAGAACTCGATGTGATGTGATACCAGTTGAAACTTGGCGTTTCGGCGCGCCACATTCAAGGCTTGTTCAGAAATGTCGATGCCCAGGACACAGACATCAGGTTGGGCGTGTTTTGCTACGGCAATTGCAATCGCCCCACTGCCTGTGCCAATGTCTACTACCCTGAGCCCGACTTTTTGGTGATCACCCAACCACGAGAGTGCTTGCTCGACCAGATGCTCCGTTTCGGGACGAGGGATGAGTACACCCGGAGCAACGTGAAGCTCTAGCCCGAAAAACCAGCGTTTGCCAATGAGATAGGCCAAGGGTTCATAAGTGGTTCGGCGCTCGAGCAACGAAATCAATTCGAGGTGCTGGGTGGCTGTCAGTCGTTGTTCAGGGTGAGCGAGCAGGTGGGCCCGGTCTACCCCTAAAACGTGCGCCACCAGTAATTCAGACTCCAGTGCTGCCGATTCGATACCTGCCGCCCTCAATTGCAGGTTGGCGCCTCTCAATGAGGTATCGACGGCCGGGCCATCATACTTCGCTGCCAAGAGCCTGTAACTTCTCCACTTGCTCGGCTGTTGCCAATTCATCGATAAACGCGTCGAGTTTGCCATCCATGACCCCCAGCAGGTTATAAGAACTGATGCCAATGCGATGGTCGGTAACCCGGTTTTGGGGATAATTGTAAGTACGAATCTTCTCGCTGCGTTCGCCTGAGCCGACTTGAGAACGGCGTTCGGCTCCCAATTCGGCCTGTTGTCGTTCGACTTCGGCATCATACAGTCTTGCTCGTAAGATCGTCATCGCACGCAAGCGATTTTGCAGTTGGCTTTTTTCATCCTGGCATTGCACAACCAGCCCTGTCGGCAGATAGGTAATGCGCACAGCACTATCGGTCGTGTTGACACTCTGGCCACCCGGCCCACTTGAGCGGTAGATATCAATACGAATATCACCGGGATCGATATCGATTTCTACATCTTCTACTTCGGGCAGCACGGCCACGGTGGCAGTGGAAGTGTGAATGCGGCCTTGTGATTCTGTGTCGGGCACACGCTGCACCCGGTGTACTCCCGATTCGTATTTGAGACGGCTGTACGCCCCTTCGCCACGTACTTCGAAGATGACTTCTTTGAAGCCGCCGATACCACTAAGGCTGCTGGACAATATCTGGGTCTTCCATCTTCGTTGTTCAGCGTAGCGCGTGATCATCCTGGACAGATCCGCAGCGAACAGGCCCGCTTCGTCCCCACCGGTACCCGCTCGGATCTCGACAATGACGTTTTTCTGATCACGAGGATCCTTGGGCACTAACAGTACTCTTAGTTGCTCTGTTAGTTTTTCATTTTCTGAAACCAGTTCCTCGATCTCTACCTCTGCCAGCTCTTTCATGTCCGCATCGTCAGAGGTTTCCAATAACTCCTGCGCATCATCCAGTTCATGTTTAACGCGCTTAAATCGCCGATAAACCTCAACGACTTCGCGTAATTCAGATTGCTCGCGCGCTAATTTTGTCACGCGCTGATAGTCGGCAGCGACGCTCGGATCTGCCATCATTTGTTCGAGTTCAAGGTATCGGTTTTCGATCTGGTTTAGTTTTTCTTCCATATTTATCTAGCTGCACAGTGCAGCGCGCACTCACATCTTAGTGTGCGTGTGGGGTACGTGGTGGCGTAAGCCCAGGGGGTGCTGGAATCAGTCCTGATCGATCCAAACCGGCAAGTTTCCCAGGCAGATGATCTCGGCCCATTCTGGATTGTCGCCTTCTGTCAGTATCGCTACACTGGCGACGACCTTGCACCCTGCTTGTTCGAGTAGACTCTGGGCGCCACGCAGAGTGCTGCCTGTCGAAATGACATCATCTACGAATATACCGTTACGACTCCGCACCTTTGCGACATCTCGACCATCCAACCACAAGGTTTGAGAACGACCCGTGGTGATGCTCACCACCTCATCACTGATAGCACCGGTCATGTAAGGTTTGCGTGTCTTCCGCAGTACCACATAAGGCAGTCCGCTTTTAACGGACATCGCGTAACATAAAGGTATACTCTTGGCTTCTGGTGTGATTAGGATATCGGCGTCGTCAGGTAGCCGTTGCACCATATCGACTGCCACAGCTTCGGTTAGTTCGGTATCACCAAGGATGTTGAGAATGGCGATGACGATACCGGGTGCGATTTCTACCCGGGGGAGTGCCCGGGAGATGCCAGCAAGTTCGACGATGTAAGGTGTAAGAAGATCGGGATTAACCATAGCTCTTTTTTGGGCGGGTAGTGAATAGGCTCGTACAGCCGTTTTTGATTGGTGGTTCTTCTGGAATTTGTATAGCTCCAACTAGAAAGGCGTGGTCGTCAGCAAAAACAACACGCAATACGCAACACGGAACACGCAACACGGAACACGCAACACGCAATACGTGATTTTCCAGGACCACACGAAATCCAGTTGAAGCTTATTGGTGTTCTATACATCATTTAAAAGATTATTCTGGTAGTGCGATAGGATTCGGTACTAGCGGCGCGCTTTGCAGGAGCTGTCCCAGGCGTATGCGGGCGATGGCCTGCAATTCCGCCTGCTCAAGACGATCTGCAATGTCGGAGGCTTCCTGAAGGGTGGCAATAGCATTGGTGATATCACCTTGCAGTTCAAAGGCGCTGGCTGCAAGCATCAAGACACCCACATTTTCAGGATTATGATCGAGCGCCTGCTCGACAGCATCGAGCGTATCTTCAGAATTGCCGGTTACAAGATAAGCTTGCGCCAGGGCAGTGTACACCGTGTCTGCAGAATTGTCCCCCAGGAGGCGTTCAAGCACAGCTTGAGAATCGTTGTTGCGTCCTGCAAGCTTGTAGAGAACGACAAGCGAAGCACGTGAATCGACATCGCTTGGCGCCAGGGCGACGGACTCTTCATAACGTTTGATCGCTGTGTCGATATCTCCATTCTCAAGCGCTCGTTCGGCATCGATTTGCAGTCGATAAGTTTCCTGCACGATGGGATCAACAGGGAAGAGGGTTGAAAACAACCAATAGGCCGCTAACAGGAGGAGAATGATAGTTGCTGCGGAGATCGCAGTCTTACGTATACTCTGTATTCGCCGTTCTTGATGCCGGACGTCAAGCCACCACCACCAGTGGTCTTGAGCGGGTTCTGTGGGCAACTCAGACCTTATTTTGTCTAGCCCACCGGCCGCTGCCAACTCTCGTCTGATCCCTTTCTCGTAACGTTGTACGGCGCCTTGTACAGCTTCCCATCGTCCTCGTTCCGATTCCAGTGGGGTACCCTCCTGCCCAAGCTGTATAAAGAGTGCCTCTATTTTATCGAGCCAATGGAGGAGTTCAGTTGTGCGATCGGCGCCAGCTCCCTTGATATTGACGGCGAGTTTCTCACTATCGTCTAGCAAGCGGCGTAGTTCCTCGACCGGCCGCAATTTACCTGAAGCGTTTTCATTATTCATAACAAAGTATCGACAATAACTCAGTGCGTTGCACCGTTAGGTGAACAGCCGTTATTCTGTGCAAGGTACTAGCAATCAGTTTTGCCGTTCTTGGATTTTTCAACCATCGAGTTGTGCTGCTGCTCAAGCAACTCTTTTGCCCTACGGTGTTCATCGTAGACCCGTCCGATGCCAGATCTGATCTGGGATTCGATTTTGGGTGAACGCTCTGTAGGAATGGGAAACCAGGGTTTGAGTTCAGGGATTAGCAGGCTCGCCGTTTCTTGCTTGGAACGGCCTGCATTATAAAGATCGAGTGTTCTCTGTCGCAAGAAGGAGAGGTAATCTGAAAGCCTATCCAGGTCCGATACATTACATATAGGCCCGTGGCCGGGAACGATATAGGTGGGCTTCAGGTCACGTACCCGTTCCAACGCTAGAAGCCAATCTGCCGAATTCGCCTGTGTCATGAAAGGATGCTGATCGATCCAGACGACATCACCGGCGAACAAGGTTTTTTCGACCGGCAACCATACCATACTTGTGGCAGGAGTATGCCCACCAACGTGGATAATCCTGACGACTCGCTCACCTCGAACAACGGTCATTCTATCAAGAAATGTCAGCGTGGGAACGATGATCTCCAATTCATCGAACTCCGCCCTTATTTCAGGCTGTTTCTTAAAGCTATCTCGAACGCGCTGTTTGAAATTATCGCTGTAATTGCGCATGTGTTTCCAAGCCAGCTCGTGGGCGACTACAGTGTCGCTGAGCCACTGGCTTCCCAAGCAGTGCCCTCGATGATGATCGCTGACAATGACATACAGGATTGGCAGTCCGCCGCTGATTTCATCGATGGTTCGACGCCACTCTTGCGCTTCATGTGGTATCAAGGGGCTGTCAAAACAGATAACACCTTCGTCGGTGACAATAAAACCAGGGTTGCTGTGGTGGAAGTTCGTTTCTACGTAGGTCTGTGGGGCTAATTCATACATCGAGTTCTTAGGGCGTCCAAGGTGTGAAGTAAGGTTGATTTAGTAGGTTTTTGTCAGATGCATGTGGCGCCAACGGCGCGGCCAATCGATTTCAGCGCTGATCTCAGAATGCGCAGGGAGGGCGTCGACAACATGTCGAATCCCGCCGTTGATTTGCTCGACAGACAGTACTTTTGCCCCGCCCAGTGATCCGATGTCGTGGGGCTGACCACCGCCGGTGGGGTAAAAAGTGTGCGATTGAGCATAACAGAGGGTCGTTCACCCTGCTGGCACTGCATCACCCGAGCGGTGAAGCGGCGCCTGTAGGCGTCGGCCCAGAAAAGTTTACGAGTCGATACGTTCATATTTTTGTGCAAGACCACCGCGTAGGATATCACAACGTGTCAAGGTGGTCAATGCAATTAGGCGTTTTTTAGTGTGCGTCGAGATTTTGGAAATACCCTTTCTCTGCTCCAGGCGGGTTGGCCAACCCGCCGGATCTGACGATCCGGTTAGAGCAGAATCAAGTTGCCTTGGAGGATTTACCCCGGTAGACCAGTGAATTTAAGGGCCCAGGCACGGCGGTAGAGATCGTGATAAGCGTGCGCCGGACGTTCCCATGAAAGGTCTTGGGACATTGCTTGTCGGCGGATGCCAGACCAAAGCTCCTGGTGATCGTAGATCTCGACAGCGCGCACAATCGCGGCGAATAGCGCCATACCGTCATAGTGGTCGAATACAAATCCTGTACCTGTACCTGTGGTTGGGGGATGATGATTTTTGACTGTATCTGCAAGGCCACCGGTAGCATGCACGACAGGGAGCGCTCCATATCGCATGGCTACCATTTGATCCAGGCCGCAAGGCTCGTGACGTGATGGCATCAAAAAGATATCTGATCCGGCGAAAATACGGCGTGATAGGGATTCGCTGTAAGTCAGGAACACGCGTAATTTCTGGGGATAGCGCTCTTGCAGATCTAGTAAGTAATCATGATAGCGCTGCTCTCCAGTGCCCATAATAACCCACTGGGCTGGTACGAAGCGTAAAAGGGGTTCAAGTACAGTACTGAGGATATCGTAGCCCTTTTGATCGTTGAGGCGCGATGTCAGGCTTATGATCGGAACATGTAACTGTCTGGGTAAACCGGCTTCATTTTGTAATTCCGCTTTACAATGATTTCGGTCCCCGGTATGGTCCGAGTCGTAACAGGTTGCCAGGTTGGGGTCACGGCGTGGATCATAATCACTTATATCGATGGCATTGAGAATGCCATAAAGACGATTTTGTCGATCTCGCAGAATCGGATCCAACCCTTCTCCGAATTCGGGTGTGAGGATCTCCTTGGCATAGGTGGGGCTAACTGTGACGATGACATCAGCGAAAATGATGCCCCGGGCAACCATGCTCACGACTTCATTGAGGCTGGTCGAGACATCAGGATGAGCGATGAATCCAAAATTCTCGATGCCGGCCATTTCTAAGACACGATGCCCAAAAATGCCCTGGTAAGACAAATTGTGAATATTGTAGACGACGGCAGTTTTGGCGAAGAATGGATCGGCAGCGTAAATTGTGCGCAACCAGTTGGGGACAAGCGCCGTCTGCCATTCGTTGCAATGTACGATATGCGGTTGCCAGCCAAGATGCCGCGCTGCTTCCAGGCAGGCCCTACTGTAAAAAACAAAGCGCTCGCCATCGTCTGGGAATGAGTAGATGCCTGTCCGGCTACCAAAAAGGCGATCATGTTCTATGAAATAAATTGGCAGATCGGGATCAGGCGCCTGCCATAAGCCCGCTAACTCAACATCATTTTCGTGCGGAACCGGGAAACTATCCAGGATTCGTTTGAATCCCCGTTTGTGAGGATTGATGAGGCCATAGCGTGGGATCACAACCCTGACGTCGTCGCCCAACCGGCGCAGAGCCCTGGGCAGAGCTGATGCAACCTGCGCTAAACCGCCTGTGCGAGCGTATGGGACGATTTCGGTGCTTAGGTAGAGGATTCGACAGGAGTTATTGGTGATCATATTATTCTAAATCTATTGGATTTCGTATGGCTGACACCGGTCCAGGATGATAGATGACATGTAAAACGTGAATAATGACCTGGCAAGACGACGTTACGTTTTGCGATGCGCAAAGGACCTCATGCACAAAAATCCGACGCTGCTCTCGGCGCCGGATTTGTATGGTAGCACTATCAGGGCAGCAAAGCAATCGACTCGAATTGATTAAGAAAGCCTAAACATGAAGCCATCATTTCACGGACGAGCAACTCCGCTAAGATTGGCCGTTTTGTCGAGTTGATTCTGATATATCTTACCTCTGATCGGCCGACTGTCAAGCGGAAACCCGCGCCCCGGCAGTGCCAAATTTGGCCGTGACGAGAGTGCACTCGCCCCATAATTGGAAATACCGCTCGCCCGTGCCCCTACGTGGGCCGACTTCCGTCGAATGTTAGGGAGACAACGCCATTCACCTACATTTCTATATACACCTTCTGAAAACTCTGGAAAAGTCTAAAACGGCTGTTCGCACCCCCGTATACAGGGGGGGGTTGCTCGTTCGCACCTGTGTAAACGGGGGTAAAAAATAGCTCAAAAAAGTATTCCAGAGTTTTCAGTACATTTTGTTCTTGACAATGTTGTCGTATTGTTCTACTTTGGAAAACAATGTTGTCATGATTTTAGGGTCGAATATATTTCTTCAACGATCGTATCAGAGTCGATTACCTTATTCTTGAAGAATAGATAGCTCTGTAATCACGCGACAACGCTCGGCAAATACACTCAGGAGGACATTGTTATGAAGCGCTTTGGATTGGTACTTGTTGTTGCCATGCTATCGGTAGTCGGCCTCTTCGGCCTTTCTTTGCACCTGGCCCCGGCTGCGGTTGTGGCCGATATCGCAGGCGCCAGCTTGCCGGACGAAAAGGCGCCGGCAAACAAGGTATCGCTACCGACGCAGTTCGGCGGGGCAATGTACGATGTTGCCGAACAGGGACCCTATGTCTACGCCGGTGTGGGGCCACGGCTGGTCGTGATCGATACCTCACAGCCTGAGAACCCCACTCAGGTCGGGCGCTCGGAGGTACTGCCGGGAGTAGTCAGTCGTGTGGTCTTGGACAAAGACCAGGCCTTTGTGGGCGCCGGGGGCGGGGGGTTGCATGTGTTCGACATCAGTGAAGTACAGCAGCCCCTGTTGGTCGGCAGCTACGATACAGGCGGTTTCGTCTCAGATATCGCCATCGAGGGTGCGCTTGCCTATGTGGCCAACAGCCCTGTTTGGGATGGGACCACCTGGACGGGCAGCAGTTTGCAGGTTTTGGATATCGGCAATCCAGCCAGCCCCGCTCTCTTGGCAAGCTATGACACAGCAGGCTGGGAAATGGGCGTGGCCGAATCAGGTGACACCGCCTATGTGGCCGACGGCGATGGCGGGGTGCGGGTACTGGATGTAAGCGATCCGGCCACACCCCAAGAAGTAGGCCATTATATGACAGCGGGCCCGGCTATGGATGTCGTGGTGGTCGACGACACACTCTATGTGGCCGACTACATGCAAGGCTTGCTGGTTCTGGATGTGACGGACAGGGAGGCGCCCACAGAAATGGGTGTGCTAAAGACAGCGGGGCATGCACGGCGAGTGGTCCTACAAGACAACATCGCCTACGTAAGCGGCGACGAAGCAGGCGTGAGTGTGGTGGATGTGTCGCAGGCGGCGGTGCCAGTACTGATAGAGCAGATCACACCAGCCGGTGATATCCGTGCTGTCGCGGTAGCAGAAGAACAGATCTACCTGGCCGACCGCAAGAATGGCCTGCGTATCTGGCAAAACACACAGGAGGGAGCGCCGGTGCAGGTCGGATATTTCGACACATTGGGGCATGTCGACGGCATCGCCGTGCTCAAGGACCAGGGAGGGGATGTGCTGGCTGTTGTGGCCGCCGGCGACAACCTGCGGACCATGCGCATACCCAAGAAAGGGGATCCTGAGATCGTGGCAAGGTACGAAACCGAGGGCAAGGTTGAAGATGTAGCGGTCGATAAGACCCACGAGCCCAAGAAGGGCAAGGTGTACATTGTAGCCGTGGCCGAGGCGCCGCAGTGGTTGGGTGAAGGCTGGTCGCAGACAGGTCTGCGCATGTACGAGGTGGATGATGAGCAGCACTTGCAGGAAATCTCCTATCTGCCCTTGCCGGGCGAGACACACAAGCTGGATATCGAGAAAGAGACCGTCTATGTGGCTGCCGGTAGCGGCGGCTTGCGTATGATCGATCTCTCCGATCCCAGAGCACCGCAAGAAACCGGCCATTATGTCAGCGGAGACGCCGTGCTTGATGTGGCTGCGGGGAAAAAAGATTGTGTGTACCTGAGCACGGGCGATAAAGTGATCGATCTGTGTGTGGGTGAGCCGGAGCCAGCGGAACCCCCGCCCCAGAGACTGATTCTGCCTACGCCCAACCCCACGGTGCGGCAGGCAGAGATCAAGGGTTTGAAGCCCTTAACGCGCAAACGCATCGACATGTACGGCCTGGTTTTCAGTGACGACGTGCTGCACTATGCCGATATGCCGCTAGAGGACCCCTTGTTGTGGGGGAATCGCAGCCAAGTGAGTCGTGTGCGCCAGATCGATAGCGACAAGACCGATAAAAAAGATGCGAGCGAGCTCTTTGATACGAGCGGCCAGGTGCAGGGCATGACGATGTTGGCGAATGATATCTACATTGCCGATGGCGATGGTGGGATCGTTTTGCTCAAGCGAGAGGGGAAATGATGGCGATTGGCAGCACATTCATACAGGTCGACCGACCCTTCACCGGGCGCCGCGTCACTGCAGGCAACACCGCTGCAAGCAGCGTCGCCCTGCTCGATAAACTGATAAGAGGATTGACATGATTACAGGAAAGGATCATCAAAGGAATACCCGCCGCATCGTTGCAGCTGCCTCGGTGCTGCTGGTCTTGGCACTGAGCCTGGTGGTGGCTAACAGTTATGCGCGTGACAATAACAGCATCACACAATCAAAAAATGAAATAACTTCTGGAGCGCCTCACGCCAGGCCCGTTGACAGCGGTAGTATAGACGACCCCGCAGGTCTCTATGTACAAGAACCTAACTTTAAGGATACCTACGCGGATGGTTGGCAGTCGCACTGGGACAGTTGGGCTGATGGCGTTATGTTCCGTGTTCGTTGGTCGGATATAGAGATAAACCCCGGACAATACTCCTGGTATAAGTTCGATAAAATTCTCAACGACACATCGGGCCCTGATGGCAGCAATCGCTATTTACCGGAAGGCAAAAAAGCGATCATCGGCATCATGTTCAAGGATAGTACTGAAGACACAGGTGATCCTTGCCGCTACGGCGTACCCCAATACATCAGCGACAGTCTCCTGATCGAGACAGCCAATGACAGAACCGCCTATCGCATACGCATTAAGGAGGATGGGACGGAAGAAAACAAAGGTAAGTATTTCAACGGTCAGCGCAATTGCCATGGAAAAACGTACTATTATGCCGTAGACTTTCTGGGCTCTAACGTAAAGAACGCTATGGAAAATGTCACAAATGCGTTTGTCGAACGATATGCGAATCACGCAAAGGTCGCTGCCTTTGAGTTTGGTTCGGGTAATTTCGGTGAGCCATCTCCCTACGCTTACATACGAGATGGCGATTCAAAAGACGAGGCGGAGAAGGAATTTGTCACGTATGATTATTACTATGGTGGTCTTTGTGTGCGCAGTGCTGATAGTAACTGTTATGGTGTAAAGCAGTGGGCTCGTCACAACCTTTGGCTGGCCAGACTCTATCAAAACAAGCTGGTGCTTGAGGGAAGTGATAAAATGGCCTTTGCAATAATGGGACATAACTGGCCTAACTCGCAATACTGGAGCGAAACTGTACGGTGTATAGCTGGCGAAACCCCTGCCGTTTGTTCTTGGGGTCCGTATACGCCCCTTGACCCCAATATCAAGAATATCGGCATAAAGCATACCGGCCTGAAACCAGATACCCTTTCAGGTGGTTCTAACAACGGCGGGACATGCGCTTGGTGGCGGGAGCTGGATCGCGCTAATTTTGACAGCGATACCTGGAAGATGATGCGATGGGCAAATCAGCTCGGGGGGTTAAAAACACAGTGGGAATTCAATCATTGGTTCGCCACCGCAGAGTTCGATAATGTTTACGGTGCAGGAAATAAGTATCCTGAAGACCCGACCTACTATGATCCAAGCTGGTCTAAACATGTGCGCTACAGCATGGCAGCCGCTCTATCCTACGGCGCTGATGTTGTTCTGGTCTACACAAAGGATGCTCTTGCTGCCAAAAGTGAGTTGGAATGGGCCAGTCAATACGTAGGTGTCAAGCCATCTCAATCAGACACCGTCTGGATCGTGTTGCGAGAAGCGATCGAGGACATGGATGAGAATTCTGCCTTTGCCAAACAAAATCTCACATTCGCTGTTTTCGATCCGGAAGATGAAGCCAGTCTGTTGCCAGCCGGTGAGGGCGATGGTGTTGCATGTCTCGTGGCAAAATGTCTTTGTGGCCACGATGTCCAGTACGAGTTCGGCATTGAGCTGGTGCAAGAAGAAGATGGTTCTAGCCCGAGCGCCAATTCCTCATATGGGAAAGTGGGTATAGATGACTCTCTCTACGGGGCAACAGCCCGCAAAGCACACAATGGCACCCGGATTTATTTCGACGTGAATGGCAGTGCCATGGAAGGCGCTGATGCGAGCACCATCAGCGTTATCTATCAATTGAATGGCAGCCACCCCTCACTGCAATACAAACAGGGTGATGTTGACGTCTCGGCGGAGGTAGATTCCACCATCGAAAGTGCAGACAACCCCGGTTGGTATACACGTATCTTCATAGCAGAGGATCCGACCTTCAATGATGGCGACCATGTTTACGATCTTGTCATCGAAGGTGGAAACGATCCCGATTGGATCGACTCCGTCGTGGTCGAAAAGGGTATAAGCAATCCTCCTACCCCTGAGCCTACGCCTGAAACAACACCCACGTTGACTCCTACGCCAACGGCCACGTTGACTCCTACGCCAACGGCCACTCCTGTACCAAACTTTCACGAAACCATGGAGAACAACTCGCCCGCCGCGTTTGATGATGTAGGAACTAGCATTGCGGCATCACTGTCGCGCGCAACTGAGCGAATTGAAGGAAACTATGCCTGGACATGTTTTCAGACTGGGTTAATCAGCCATTCTCCTACCGCATGCTGGATGATTGAAAATCTACCTTCGCCGCAACAGCAAATCACACTTGACCACTATATCCGTTCGGGAGCTGGCTACCATGGGGTGTATTTTATTTCTACCCCAGGCCCAGGAATAATCGCCTTCGTCATCGATCTTTCCAACCAACTTAAAATAATCTGTCTCGAAACTTGCGGCGGTTTTGTCCAAGAAAATTACCCAGGTTTTGGCATGGTTCAGTAGAAGAAGAAAGCACGTTAACAATTGAATGAGGAAGAAAAGCAGCACCTCGTGTAAGATTTGGACATTTATTACAAAACCAAACACACACAAGGAGACTGCTTT
>PIVW01001279.1 GCA_003353825.1 Chloroflexota bacterium | reverse complement strand
CTCGCTGGCGGTTGCAATTGCATATCCCGACCTGGTCTCGGTATTTGCCGGTACGGCTCTCAATCAGGCAGGGCAGGCCATTGAAATTCTCTCCATGACATTGGCGTTCTATCTGACGCTTAGCCTGCTGACCTCGATGTTTATGAACTGGTACAACGCCAAAATAGCGTTGACGGAGCGCTAGCAATGGCTGGCAGAGCAAAACTTGAGCCATATGTGCGAACCAAAACGGTGCCGGCAATGCCGCCGCCGCCTTTGAGCGTGGGTATCGTTGGCTGGATACGGGCAAACTTGTTCTCTAATTGGGTCAACTCAATTCTGACCATTATGTGTCTAGTGATCATCTACATCACGCTTAATGCGGTTATTGATTGGGCCTTTTTGCGTGCCGTATGGACAGGCGAAGATAATAAGGCGTGCCTTGATGAGGAAGTCGGATTCCACGTGGGCGCCTGCTGGACCTTTGTAGGTTCGAAGTTTCAGCAGTTCGTATATGGCCTCTATCCTCTTGATGAAAGGTGGCGAGTTGACATTGTATTTGCGAGCGGAGCTGTGGGGATTGCATGGCTCATTATCGAAAATGCACCTTACCGGAAATGGGTTAGTGTCTTCCTGCTAACCGTCTACCCGGTTATGTCACTGATATTGTTGGCTGGCGGCAATTTCGGCCTGGTGCCGGTAGAGACCAATTTGTGGGGTGGACTGCTGGTGACGTTGGTTGTGTCGGTCACCGGCATTGTCGCCTCGCTTCCGATCGGCATTTTGCTGGCATTGGGCAGGCGGTCTCCCATGCCTGTGGTGCGCATACGTTCGATCATCTTCATTGAGTTTT
>PIVW01000576.1 GCA_003353825.1 Chloroflexota bacterium | reverse complement strand
CGCCCGCCTCGCTCGAAGCTGACGAAAAACCTCCCGCGCAGGTCTCTGTTGCCCCTGTTGCCTCCCCTGGCGAATTCCCAATAGTAGAGGTGGATATCTTGTGGACCTACGGCAGCTGTGGATCTGCTGATGAACAACTGCAACAACCGAGCGGTGTCGCTATAGGTACAGGAGGTGATATCTATGTTGCCGACAAAGGGAACCAACGTATCGTTCACCTCGATCCGGATGGCGAGTATGTCGATGCCTGGGGCGAGGGGGGTGAAGAACCGGGACAGTTTACCGAGCTCTTCGATCTGGTAGTGACACCTGCCGGGGAGATCGCTGCCCTTGATGCTGTCAATCAGGTGATCTCTTTATGGTCACCCGAGGGCGAGTTCATCCGCCAATTCGGTTCTGAACTGGCAACTTACAGACCGCGCGGTTTTGGCATCTCACCCTCCGGTGATTACTTCATCGCCGACACCGGTGGGGTGCGCGTCGTGCAAGTGGGGCCGGATGGACAACGGGTTAAGAATATCGGTGGCGCCGACCAGCCTCTCGGTCCCGGTCAGCCTACCGACGCTGCCATAGGGCCGGACGGTACGCTCTATGTTACAGAACCCATCGCCGGGGCGCTCTGGCTTGTCAATCCCATCAGTGGCGATGCCAAACGATATCCAGGACCGGAAGCCAATACAATCGAATCACCCCACATTGCGGCCACTGCGGATGGACGCATCCTGATCACCGACCCTGAACTGGGGCGAGTACTTGTCTATGCCCATGATCTCAAACCTGTCGCTCAGATCGGTGGCAAAGGTAACGAGCCGGGCCGGTTTGGCCGTGCTGTAGGCGTGGCAGTAGGGCCCAATGGTGAGGTAGTGGTCACCGATCCTGATCTTTGTCGGGTGACTCTGTTTGCTGGGGTGCCTCAATAAGTTGTTGCAGAACGGCCTGCAACTGACCTTTCCTGCCGGAGATCAACTCGAATACTTGTGCGGATTAAGGAACATTTTTACTTCTACGCCACTGGTGCCGCCAGAATTTGGTTGGCACTTGCCAGTCCGCTATAATTCTTTTTTGCACTAATGCATTGCCGTATTTACAACTTTACGGCAGACGATGATCCTGCATAGGTGCTCCATCGACAATCGCTCTAGCCAGTCAAGAAAACTCCCACAGGAGGATTCGATTGAAATTACATGAATATCAGGCAAAACGGATTTTCGCCCAGCACGGGGTGCCGATCCCCAAAGGTGAAGTCGCCACCACTGCAACCCAGGCGCGCGAGATCGCACAGAGGTTGGGGGGGGCGGTTGTTATCAAGTCGCAGGTATTGGTCGGTGGCCGTGGCAAAGCCGGCGGCATCAAACTGGCCAAAACCCCCGACGAAGCGGAAGCGATGGCCGACCATATCTTGGGGATGACCATTAAAGATTTCAAGGTGCGCCGCGTGCTGGTCGATGAGGCTGCGGACATTCGCGAAGAGATCTACCTGGGGATGATCGTCGATAGGGGCCGCCGCCGCGTGGTCATGATGGCCTCCAGCGAAGGGGGTGTCGACATCGAGGAGGTGGCGGCTACCAATCCTGAGGCGATCAAGACCATTGCCATTGATCCCTGCCTGGGGTTGAAGTCCTACCAGACTATCGGTGTTGCTTCCAGCATCGGCATCCCCCAAGAACAGTTTCGCAATTTCAATCGCATTGCCTTTGGCCTTTATAAAGCATTTACCGCCTCGGACGCAGAATTGGCCGAGATCAACCCTCTAGTCGTCACCGCTAGCGGCGGCTTGCTGGCTGTAGATGGCAAAATGGTGGTCGATGATAGCGGCCTGTTCCGGCAAGCTGAGCTGGAAGAGATGCGCGATCTGGATGAAGAGGCACCGGCGGAAACTGAAGCTCGTATTAATGGACTCAGCTATGTGAAACTCGACGGCGAGATCGGATGTATGGTCAACGGCGCCGGTCTGGCCATGGCGACGATGGATATTGTCAAGCATTTTGGGGGAGAACCTGCCAACTTCCTTGACATCGGCGGCGGCGCCAAGTCGGATAAGGTGGCGGCGGCACTACAGATTATCCTCAGCGATCCCAATGTGAAGGCGGTGTTGTTCAATATCTTCGGCGGCATCACCCGTTGCGATGAAGTGGCGCGCGGAATTTTGGTGGCTCTGGAGGAAGTGCAACCGCAGGTGCCCATGGTCGCGAGATTGGTTGGTACCAATGAAGTCGAAGGCCGGGCTATCCTGGCCGAAGCCAATATGGCCACCGCCGCTACCCTGGCCGAAGCCGCCCAGAAAGCTGTCGCCGCTGCTCAAGGCGAAATCCTGTAGGAGATACTGATTGATATGAGCATTCTCGTAAACAAAGACACACGTCTTATCGTACAGGGCCTTACAGGCCGTGAGGGTCGCTTTCACGCCGAGCAGATGATAGCCTATGGCACCAACATCGTTGCAGGCGTTACGCCCGGGAAGGGGGGGCAGGAAACGCTGGACGTACCTGTCTTCAACTCTGTGGCCGAGGCCAAAGACGACACCGGCGCTGACGCTTCGATCATTTATGTGCCCGCTCGTTTCGCTGCTGAAGCGATATTGGAAGCTGCTGCTGCAGAGCTAGATCTCGTTGTCTGTATTACAGAGGGCTTGCCCGTGATCGACATGATTGCGGTACGTGCTTATATCGACAATATCGCCACGAGACTGATCGGTCCCAACTGCCCTGGACTTATCACGCCTGGCGAGGCCAAGGTCGGGATCATGCCGGGCCAGATCCATATGCCCGGACCCGTGGGAGTCGTCTCACGCTCTGGGACGCTCACTTATGAAGCCGTGGCCGCTCTTTCAGAGTTGGGTATTGGTCAAAGTACCGTGGTGGGTATCGGTGGCGATCCTATCATCGGCACCAAATTTGTTGATGTCCTGCGTATGTTCGAAGCGGACAGCGACACCAAACATGTGGTCATGATCGGTGAGATCGGTGGTTCAGATGAAGAAGTGGCGGCCGAATTTATCGATAGCCATATGAAAACACCTGTCACCGGGTTTATTGCCGGACAGACAGCCCCGCCAGGCAAGCGTATGGGCCATGCCGGTGCCATTATCAGTGGCGGTAAAGGTACAGCCGCCGAAAAGATCAAGGCGCTGCAAGGCGCCGGTGTTCCGGTGGCCAGTCACCCAGGAGAAATCGCCCAAATGGTGGCCCGGCGCCTGTAGCATGTGCTCTCGAATCAACTGACATCTGATGCTCCTAGGCATTGTTTCCGGGAGCGTTGTACGTATTGGTTGTCAGCAACTATCATCTGACGAGGGTGCCAGCGAGATTTGAATTGGGTGTGTCCTAAATGAGTTGGAGACATAATGTGTCGCCAGGATTCGACCTAGATTCGTCAACGTAACTCCCCGTTTCGGAAGTTCAGAAGGCCTGAACCGGCCTCCAAACATGTTA
>PIVW01000575.1 GCA_003353825.1 Chloroflexota bacterium | reverse complement strand
TGGGAAGACCGCTATCGCACCTTCGGTGAACTGCGCTACACCTGGAACCACGCCACAGATGGCGCCATGCCTGTGCAAACAGACATGCGCTACACCGGCCAGCGCTTTGACGACGCCATTGGCTTGTACTATTATAATGCAAGATACTACGACCCCGCGCTCGGGCGGTTTGTGCAGGCTGATACGATTGTGCCGGAGCCTGGGAATCCGCAGTCGCTCAATAGGTACTCGTATGCTCTTAACAATGCTCTGCGGTATACAGATCCAAGCGGATATTTTGAAGAAGATGAAATATGTACTTACTGGGGTTACTGCGACAAAGAATCCGCACAAAGCGGTTTGGGTGACATGTTTGATATGCTCTGGAATACGTCGATAACGTGGGGTGACCTCCTATTCCTGGGTGATGACAATGGCGTAAACACAACAGCGATGTTCGTACTTATGAGCTATGACGATGGGCAATATTCTGCAGGATTATGGGGTTTGGGTGGCAATCCTGTTGATTGGAGTACGGCCAAGAGTGCCAGCAAAAAGGCCGCGTATAATGCCGAAGGCAATGTTTGGGAAGGCTTGGTCCGAAATGAAGCTGAAAACTGGGTAGGGAATATTCCCAAAGTGAATGGCGCAGATAGCTTACGGTTGGCAGAAGGAGTCTACAACTATCAGTTTGCGACATATACGGATGCGGGGTTCTGGTGGTGGGCTGCAGCAGCCGTAACTGTAGTTGCGTGGGCTCCAGGGCTAGGTGGTGCAGCTACAGGAGCTCTTGGTGCGAAATTATTAGGTTATGCTGCGCTTTCTGTTGACGTTATGGGCCTTACCAAAGATCTGACTGGGTGGGAGAAACTTCCGCAGCCGGTGGATGCTACCTATCCAGTGGTTTATTACGATCCGTTACGACTGGGGCGTACACCCCTTCAAATACATTTCCAAAGTCCTATGGGGAGGAAATAACTATGGGATCTCCACAGACAGGTTTTCTTATACTTGTAACCCTTATGGTCTTGATATATTTGATTGGTGCTTGGAAAATAGTACAGGAACGAAACTCAAAAAAACCAAATTCGTCCGATCTTGATTGGAGGGTACTTGCTAGCCATTCGATACTTCTCTTTGTGCAATGGCTTTATATTGGCGTGTATGTTCTCTACATTGGACCAGAGAACATTGAGGCAGCAAGTCATTTGGCAGTTGCACTCTTGTTTGGTATTCCAAGCCTGTTGTATTTTCCTACACTTTTCATTAGACGAAGGTTATCGAGGAATGATTAGGGTGCCGTTTACAACTGGCAGGCTCGTTATTGTGCTATTCGATATGGTAAAAACGTGTGCCTCGATTGATCCCAACGATGGCAGTGCATAGCCTATCACACTGGTTCCGGCAGCGCTGCTGTTGCTCAGGCTAAGCTATTCACTCAACCGACAATGCTGCCCGACGAAACCCTGGTGCCGGTAACCCTGGAAACGACCGTCATTGCAGAATACAGCTACGACGGCGACGGCAACAGAGTCAAAGCCGTTGTCAACGGCGAAACGACATTCTACCCCTTCCCGCATTACGAAGAAACCACCAACAGCGACTACACCAAATACTACTACGCCGGCTCCGACCTGGTAGCCTTCAACCGCAGCAGCGGCTATGGCGAAGCCTATGGCCTGCGCTACGTGTTCGGCGATCACTTAGGCAGCACCAGCCTGGTCATAAACGGCGGCGGTGAGGTACTATGGGCAGACTACTTCAAACCCTTCGGCAGCTATCACTACACCTGGAGCAAGTGGGCGGATGGAGCAACCCCGACCAATCGCCAGACCGACTATCGCTTTACAGGCCAGCGCCAGGAAAGCGAGATCAAACTGTGCGACTACATCTCGCGCTGGTATGACTATCGGCGAGGGCGTTTTGTGCAGGCGGATACGATTGTGCCGGAGCCTGGGAATCCGCAGTCGCTTAACAGGTACTCGTATACCCGAAATAATCCGATACGCTTCAACGATCCAAGCGGCTATTTTGAGGAAGAGCAGTTGATTGATTGGTATGGTAATGACTGGCAGGATCAATTCGATGAAGCCTGGCAGAAAATTCTTCTCGAAGCACAGTTTGGCGATGCCATTACCTATGGGAGCAACACCGCTGTATTTGTTGACGATCAAAACATGCTTGCGGGTTGGCAGATAGGTGCAGGAAAAGCTCAATCGATCCCTGATCTAATCAATGGCTGGAATGTAGATCAGGTTGCCCTTTACCGACCGAGGAATGTCCCCCAAAATGGCGGAGCAACAGATGGAAACCTTTTCCGATTGGGGGAGTTTACATCACCTGAGCATTCAATATACTTTGGATCCAACAAGTATCTTTGGCGGCTAGGCAACCTTCACTCGAATCCGACTCTCGAGCTGCCATTGCACTGGTATCGCGGTTGGACAACTCACGTGCAGATCGAAGATTACTTCGCTGGATGGGATATGGGTCTTGGTGATATCGGAGGTCTAACACTAGAAGTTACAGCTGCGTATTCTGCAGCCAAACAAGCTGCAAAATGGGGCGGAAAACGTGCAGGATTCGCAGCACTTGGAGCTGCCGGGGGACCAATTGGTTTGTCTGTCCTAGTTCTTGATGTTGCTGATTGGACAACATGGGATAGTACTTACAAAATAATGCCGGGCACTGGACTCGCACCGGTTATTCCGGCCCCTCGACCACCACCATATTGAATGGAGGTCCAATGTCTAGAACAAAAGCTGTATTACCAGCCATAGGCGTATTATTGATAATCGCAATCGTATTCTGGACTATTGATGAAACAGCATTTCATCCAGTTTGGATTGTGACCGGTATATTTGCAGGCTTTCTGCTGGTAACAACCTTCCTATTGGGAAAAACTCTAAATCGAAAGTACCTTTGTGATATTTCTATCATTGCCATACTCGTACTAATAGGATTTACATTCTTTCTAAGAAGGATATTGTTTGGGTATTATGGATTTTTGCTAGGATTTCTCATTACAATCTTTATTGCTCTTGTTGGCATTTCGGTTTACAAACGTCGAATAGTAGACTGGAGTGATTTAGCCAATGTTCAGTGAGTAGACAACGAAACCTAAATTGTTATGTAATTGTGGGGGATGTAATGAAGCCTCATGCCGCGGGCAGTCGATTCAACCATATAGTATGCTTGCCAAACGTGCTACTAAATGCAGGCATAAGGAATACGTGGCAGTGATTTTCTGTTCAGATGCTCACTCCTTGAACCCGCATATAGTAACATTCTCAGGAATCATACTGCATGTTGTGGTTACAAACTAGCACCATTGGTTAATAACCATTGGTGCTAGTTGAGAGAATATCTTCACACTACATATAGTATGCTTGTCAAATGTGCTACTAAATGCAGGCATCAGGAATACGTGGCAGTGATTTTCTGTTCAGATGCT
>PIVW01001278.1 GCA_003353825.1 Chloroflexota bacterium | reverse complement strand
GTCGTGGTAAGGCCAAACGTCGCAGGTTTTGCACCGTGATACGCAAGCCTTCACCTGCCAACCTGTCGAGTGCTGATGCCGAGATGTTCTGACGCAAACTGGTGGGAAGGCTGATCGCCCGAACCACCTTCAGACGGTCCAGAACAGCTTTGATGGATTTGACAGACGCTGATTTGGGTGCCGCTTTAAGCCAGCTCAACGTGGAAACCTCCCCTGATTGAGGTGGTGCAATCAGAGCGCCCAGGGCCTTGTGATGATCCGGATGCAGATCTCTGGTCAGAGCAGAAATCCTGATGTTTTCGGCGCGCCGAACCGCATGCCTGACGATCAGTTCAATGGTACGGCGCGCAGGGATCAGGATCCGCCGCCGCCTCAGCTCGTCAATCAATGCTATTGCCAAGGGCTCGGCCCGCGGATCTTCCCCGGCGGATGGTGTCAACCAATGTACAAATTCCCGCACCAGGGATTTTGTGAAGACCTGATATCCAAACCGGGCCACGATTTGTGCGATATGTTCACGCCGTGTCTGTGAACGCTGGTCATAGATCACGAGATCAGAGGTGCTGGCATCAACCTGATCGGCAAGAAAAGCCAACATCATATCATTGGGCTGTTCCCCAACATCACGAACCCGCCCAGGATGGCGCAGATAAACCAGAGAGACCCCATAGCCCAAACGGGCAGCAGCGGTACGCTTTCTGGCAATAGCCTCAATCTCATCCGGTGATAGTATGCAATACATCGCGACCTCTCGATCACTTGAGGGTGGGACCATCAGCTGTGCCCAAAAGCTTGCCGTCAATAATTGCCGCCGTGCCATAAAATACCCTCTTC
>PIVW01000574.1 GCA_003353825.1 Chloroflexota bacterium | reverse complement strand
CCCTCGACGGATATTTGGTCCAAAAGATCGCTGCTGCGAATGTTGGGGCCGTAACGGTGCTGCTGATTGTTATGATTCGATTGTACTTAGAGGTCGTGTGAATTTTCAACATAAATTTACTGATTTGAATATTCGGTAATTTTAGCATAAATTTGCATAGCCCTCCACGAGCATCGATAAATTTATCTCGGTCGTTATGTCGTTATCTGTCATCGTCCACGGCGCGGCAAAAACGGACGATCTGGGACTATCCCCCCGGTAGTTCAAAAGAAGCCTTTTGCCTCTCTGTATTTGCCCGCCGCTGGTGCTGTACAAGAGCAGCGCCAATGACATTCAAAGCGAGCGGCGAGCCGTTCGTTCGTGGTATGAGTCTTGTACACCGATATCTGTAAAAAAATGGTAGCTAAGTGCCGATGACGTTGCCCTCCAACAGCAGCACATCTCGTGCCGATTTGCCTTCTCGTCGTGCGATCGCGATGAAGCGTCCCTCACTTTTCATTCCTGTCGGCCATCGCAAAGGCAAGCCATACCATCTGCGGTCGTACTACATCCACATTCGACAGTAAATCATGGCCGGTCGTGCCAAGAAGACGATCCAGTATCTCTTCTCTCCCAACGACGACCCCAATCGAGCGGTCTGTCCCAACGAGGGATGCAACTTCAGCCTCCCCTACAAGAACAATTGCGTCAATGCAACCAATGCTGCTAAGCACATTGTTCTCCAGTGCCCGAAGGCTAGCGATGGCCAGAGATACGACATTGCCAATGATCATCGTGGGTCGGAAGCGTAAGTAAAATGCATGCATGTCACATGTGTTGTTCATCGTGCACATGTACTTCGTGTCGATCGTGAAACTAATTGCAGTTTTCTTTTCTCTTGTGCCTTTGCAGCATTGCTGATGCGATCGCTCTTAACAAGATCCCTTACAAGGACCCAAACTTCATCGCCGGTGTTGCCGCTGTAGCAAGTGGCGCCGCTACCGTATCTCCCTCTCCGCCCTCCAAGAAGCAGAGGAAGTTTCTACGTCAGGGATCGATGATGTCCCATGCGACGACGTCGAGAGAGATGGGCCCCGCCCTTCGCGACAACCTCGCCCTCAATCTCATGGCATTCATGGCGTATCACGCGCTTCCGTTTACTGTCGCCGACTCCCCAAGGCTCAAGAAGTACGTCCAGATGCTTCTTCCGGGATACACTCCTCCTGGAGATTTCACAATGAGGGAGAAATTTCTTCCCAAACTGTTCAACAGCACCGTCAGCGGCGTCCAGGACGTCTGGGATGCGTGTTCACTCGAGTATCCCTTTCGCACATTGGCTGGTGACGGCGTCAAAACGGCTGGGGGTGATGTATTCAACATGACTGAGGCCTCCGGCAACCTGGTTGTATTTGTGCGCCTCAAACGCACTCCCAACACCACCCTCGATGGAGAGTGGTATGCCAACACGATTGAGGCTGAAATGAAGCACCGCGCCAACGCCGCCAAGGTAGAGATACACATGATTTTTTGCGCCATTGCTTTGGACAATGTGTCTGTCAACTTGCGGGCGTTTCGCATCCTCCAGCAGAGGCACCCTTGGATCATCGCTGTTGGATGCCGCGCCCATTTGTTCGATCTCGTTATCGAAGATGTGTTCAAAAGGATTGATGAGTTCCAGGCCATTCTGGATGAAGTCAGGTGAGTCTATTTATTTCGTGTATCGGCCGGTTGTACAAACTTTGGGTCCATTGTCATGTTTATTTGTGTCATCGCATCATCTCATTGCATTGCACTGTATCGCCTTGTTTCATCAATTCATGCCTACAGAGCCGCAGTCAGATTCATCAAGGACCACAGTCGAGTCAACAAGCTCTGGACGACAATCCTTAATGGTGGGCGCACCGTCGTCTTGTTTCCTGAGACTCGTTTTGCATACGGCGACCTCATGCTCGAGCGCTTCTTCAATAATCGCTCGGCCCTGTACGATCTCATCAACCACGATGACTGGGCCGACACGACGAGAAGCACTAACAGAAACCTCACGTCTAATTTCGAGGACACTGTCAACAATCCTGCACTTTTTACCAAGATCAAGGGGCTACGTGAGATTACCTCCGTTCTTTCCGCGATCATCCATTTCGTTGAGTCGCCCAGCTTCAGTGCGTCATGGACGCTTCCTCTCTTCTTGTCCCTTGGCCGCCTCCTCGAGGATTGGATCCGCAGGGACAGAAACTTCTCTTCCGAAGCCAAGACCGAGCTGAAGAATATATACCTTCGTCGCTGGAATGGAAGCGGCAACTTCGTCGGCGTTTTCAATCCCTCGCTCGTTGTTGCTTCCGTGCTTGATCCGAACATTCATTGCCTCGGCTTCTTTAGCAAGCTGCCGCTTGGCCTCCCTACTATCCAGTATGACTCCATCATGCGTAGCGAGCTCGGCCGATTCCGCAGCACCTTATTCTTTTCTGATCCGGACGAGTCCTACAATGCCGCCACCCACGAGTTCAAGGCCCTTCTTCTCGCCGGCCTCTCCCGTACCAAGTGGGCCAAGCTTCTGGAATCGTACAAGGCACGTATCATGCCTTTTATCCAGGAGGCAACCGGTGTCGCCAATGCACTCAGCCTCAAGCCTCTCGACCTTATTGGTCTTATGAAGAAGCATTTCAGCCTATACCAAGCCAAGATGGACTGGATGCTCATGGGAAGGGATGAAGAATATGGGGTTGATACCCTTGCAGTCATCGCCATGCGCTACCTTTGCATCCAGGCTCAGACTGCCGACGTGGAGAGAGCCAACAAGGCCAACAAGGTCATTCACACCAAGGCCCGATTTAGTCTCAAGGAAACCACTACCCATATGTTGCTATACTGCTACCACAACCTCCGCCTACTTGAGAAGTATGAAGAGAACGGCGCCAGAGCCTTCAGTTCTGCTACATTTGTTTCTGCCAACCACGAAGAAGAGTCTGACGACGACGATGATGACGATGACAACAGCGTGGTCTCTGTCATGGACGAGACTGCAACAGAGACTACGGAGGAAGCCGATGACGCCGAAGTATCGACCGATACTAATGAAGAGGAAGCCTGAGAGATTCCTACATAACAATGCACCCCTTGTTTTGTTTTGCTTGCCTTGTTTGACTTGTTTGATGACCGATGTACATGTAGTACGAAAATAATAATTTAAAGTGATAGTTGATTGATACATGTACATCTAGCAACCCTTTCTTCCCCTGGATGCATGCTTCTAGGCTCGGAACAGGCCAATCTAGCTGCAACGATACCAGCAGTAAAAATCGTAAATTTTCGAGAGCAAAACGCGATAATCAAAAAATTACGAGTCTAAATCGACGAAAGCCAAATTTCTCGACCTCTAGTTGCCACGCATCGTTTTGAAGCGCAGATTCTACGTTTAGGCCGAACCAAAGATTCTAAGCCCCGGACCGAGGCATCCACC
>PIVW01001277.1 GCA_003353825.1 Chloroflexota bacterium | reverse complement strand
CCCGGCTTATATGTCCGCGGACACTTAGGGTCTGGGGCTGGTCTGGGGCTGGTCTGAGAAGGTCGACGACCGGGAGATAGCAAATATGCCCATGAATGCACGCGACATAGAAGCCATGATAAGGCAGGCCTTTCCCGATGCGAACATTGAGATCCGGGCCCTTGCCGATAGTGGCGATCACTATGCAGCGAACATAGTGACTTCCGCCTTTAAGGGCAAAAGCCGTGTGCAGCAGCACCAGCTTGTCTACAAGGCCCTTAAGGGTAAAATGGGTAACGAGCTACATGCCCTGGCGTTGCAGACCTCGGCCCCGGCAGATTAGCGAAAATCTGCTCGCGGTCTGAATTTTTCGAAAAGCTTTAACTAATACCAAGGACCGTTGATACTTGCTCATAAGCTTGAGGAAAACCGCTGAAGCTTCAACACGCTACACCAGCCTGCAAAACAGATGCCCATACCGGCAGGTATAATGATACGTCGACAGGTCCAATTGCGGCCAACTTAGAGGGAATTCAAATGAACGACAAGAACAACATCAACCAATGGATCGACGAACAGGTCAAGACTAACGATGTTGTCCTGTTCATGAAGGGCACGCCTCAGGCACCCCAATGCGGGTTCTCCGGCCAGGCGATACGGATTCTTGATTATATTGGAGTTGAATACTCTGGCATCAATGTGCTGGATTCAGATGCCCTGCGCCATGGCATCAAGGAATATTCCGACTGGCCGACTATCCCGCAGCTCTATGTTAAGGGCGAATTTGTCGGCGGTTGCGATATTCTTATCGAGATGTTCCAAAGCGGCGAGTTGAAGAGCCATCTGGCCGAAAAA
>PIVW01000573.1 GCA_003353825.1 Chloroflexota bacterium | reverse complement strand
GATGGCGGCGCTCGACGAAGCGGGCGCTTTGCACGAACATGCCGCCGCTGCCGCAGGCCGGGTCCAGCACCCGCCCGCCCTCTGGTTCCAGCACATTGGCGATCAGCGAGACCAGCGACACAGGCGTGAAAAACTCACCGCCGTCGTGCGCCTTCTGATCGGCAAACTGGGTGAGGAAGTATTCGTAGATGCGGCCAAAAACGTCGCCGGAGACCCGCTTCAGTTCATCGGGGTTGAGGGTGCGCAGCAACTGGCCCAGAACATCGTTGTCCAACTCCTGGTACTCGCTCTTGGGCAGCACGCCGCGCAGGTTCTCGTAGTCGGCCTCGATGGATTCCATGGCCTCGATGATGGCCCTGGCCCGGTCGTCGCTGTCGGTGAGGGCGACCAAATAGTCGAACTGAGCTTTGGGCTGCAAGAAGATGGCTCTGCGTTGCGAGAAATCTTCCTTGGAAAGTGCCCGGGTTTTGCCGCCTCGGGTGGGCAGACCCGCCTCGATCCCGTCCTTAACTCCCAGGAAACGGCTGTAGGCATGGCGCAGGAAGATCATGCCCATGACGGGCAGGAAGTATTCGGTGCGGGCGTATGTGGAGTTGGCGCGCAGGGTGTCGGCAGCGCTCCACAGACGTCGTTCGATGGCTTCGATGTGTTCTAGCTGAGACAATATATTTTTCCTGTCCCCAATCGCTACTTATGGATTTGACTCTGAAGATGTCTATCCAGGGGTGTCATTTTCTAGAGGTAAAATTAAGCTATTATTGTAACGTCAATTACAAGCAAACGCAATCAGTGATTAGGTTGTGTTGACTTTTCTTATTTTGATGACTTCTGTACCGTAAAGAGCGCAGAGTACGCTAAGATTTAACCAGTTTTGGTTGAGTTTCTCCGCGTGCTTCGCGTTCTCTGCGGTGATTTTCGAGAATGTCAGCACCAATTAGTCAACGATCTACATAGTTTGAACTGGCTCGAATTAGCTTTCCTCTCAACAACATTCGCTGCCAACTCGACAACAGCAGCAAAACTGCTTAGCTGCAACTTTGCCATTCACTACCGAACGCACGTTATTACCAAAGATCTCCCACGGTAAACCCATCAGGAAATGGATCATCAGGATCGACGACATACTGAGCAATGCCGGTGATCCAGGCCCGGCCACTGAGTGTGGGCACCACTGCCCGGTAAGGCCCTACCTGTGTCTCTTCCAGCAACCGCCCTGTGAATAGCGTGCTAAGAATACCCTCGTGATGGAAATCTTCGTGCAGGCCAAGCTGCCCACGGGCGTATAGTGTCGCCATTTTGGCGCAGGTGCCGGTACCGCAGGGTGAGCGATCCAACACACCGGTCCAGGTCGAAGGCCGCTCCCAGTCCAATTCGCCCGTAGCCACGGTAACGGCGTTCTTGCGATGCGCCTGGGGATGGCTGGGCGGGCCGGAGAGCTGCGAGATGGTGGGGCCGGTTATTTCGGGATTGTCGGGATGCGTTACAGGATATTGCTCCCGGGTCGCCGTTTTGATCATCTCGCTGACGCGGGCGATGTCTGCGCCTTCATCGGGGGTAAGGCGAAAGCCCAGGGTTTGGGCATCGGCAATGGCGTAGAACATGCCTCCCCAGGCCACATCGACCGAGACAGTACCCAGGGTCGGTACCTCCACCGCCTGGTCGAGATAAACCGCAAAGGCAGGTACATTTTTGAAGGTCACACGCTTAACCTTGCCATCCTCACATTCAGCCTTGATACCGATCAGACCCGCCGGCGCTTCCAGCGTCAACTCCGTGATCGGCTCCTGCATGGGCAGCATGCCCGTTTCCAGCAACACCGTCACCACGCAAATGGTATTGGTTCCCGACATCGGCGGATACTCGACCTGCTCCATGATGATGAATCCAGCATCGGCGTCGGGGTGCGTGGGCGGCATGATCACATTGCAACACAGTGCCGGGTAGCCCCGAGGCTCGCGCAGCATGCGCAGACGCAGATCATCGCCATGCTTTTCCATGTACTTCATCTTCTCGAACATGGTCTTGCCGGGAACATCCAGTACCCCACCTGTGATGACGCGGCCCGGTTCGCCTGCTGCATGGGCATCGACGGCTGTGATCATTTTGGAAATGCGCATGGTGGTTGCCTCTGTGTAATCGTCAACTTAGGCGGAGAATCCCATCTGGCTCAATGACAGCATGGGCTCCGGAAACAAGGCTCTGGCGGATATCGGCGGGGACTGCCAACACGGGAAATGAGGCATCATACAGCTCACCCGCGACGATGGAGGCCAGAGCAAAATAGGTATCTAGACTGCTGGTGATGATTGCGGCTGGCGCCTGGCCCAACCTGACAGCTTCCAGCAGCACCGCCGATGTTGTGCTCGAGCCTCGAGAGGAGGGCAACGCCAGAATACAGCCGGCGGCAATGTGGCCGGAGAGGGGATGGCGGCGGTCGATGATCTCGCCCGTCTGGGCATCATAACCGCCCCAGAAACTCAGCGGTTCGGCGCTGACCAGTAATATGCCCCCGGCGCTACCACCGACCAGAGGGCGGGTGGAGATCACTCGTTCCATAGCTCATCGTTCAAGAGGATGCGCCCGGCAACCGCGGAGGCGACGCACTCTTGCAACGTACCAAAAACAACCTGAGCGCCCAACAGACCGGGTACATAGTATGCGAATTTTCCGGCATTGGTCATGATAGTTTCGACACCATCAGGAAGCATGGGCGTGGTGAGAATGCAGGTATCGACAGTTAGCTTTCCGCCAAATCGCCGCAACGATTGCAGATATCCGGCCTTCTCGGCTACCAGACTTACACCCCGACTGCTGGTGACAAGAAATTCGAGTGCGGGGCTACACTGTTGGTCGGCGATGAGAGATTGCAGTTGGCCAAATTCTGCTAGCGAAAAATGTGGGCTCCCCAAAACAATCATATCCAGTCTGGCATCGCCGGTGGTGGAGAGCTTACGCCGGGCCGCCCTCAGATCAGCCTCCGTGATATCTATCTGATGCCGAGGTTCTTTGCCCTGGAGGGCTGTATCGAGTGTCGGAGCCTCGGGGGTGACGCCAACGATATGAAACATGGCAGTTCTACCGGCGGAAGCTGCCGTCGCTCCCAGAGCTTTTAATTGATCCTCACTCGGCTGCGCTTCTAAGCCGACCAAAACCGAAACCTCATCATCCACAAGGCGCCCCATCAGAAATCCCAGCACGGTGTAGAAAGTGTCGGTTTCTTGTAATTCTATGGGGACATCTACCAGATGCAATAAAACCTGACCGGCTCTGTTTTCGCTGAGATGAAGACCCGCAGCCGGCGCCCGACCTGTGATAGCGCAGCAGATATCCAGCAGGTCGGGATAGCGCTCGGTGCGGGCGCCGATAACGGAGTTTGCGAAAACGATGGCGCTCGATTCGCCCCAGGCCACTTGCTGACCGAACTGCGGGCGCTGTTCGG
>PIVW01001276.1 GCA_003353825.1 Chloroflexota bacterium | reverse complement strand
TTGACCTCCTTTGAATTTCAAGGAGGAACTTATCTGGAGAAGCACTCAACCGGCCACGTTAATTGACGCGGGACCGGACAGGATAATTGTCGCCGATTAGTTCCATCCCAGCTATGTTAATCATCGGATGGATCAATTTAGTTTCGCAGACGGTAGTATTGTAAGTCGTGATGAATTGTTGGCGCAGAAGCCGGTCTATGGCATCGGTACGGCTGCCAATAATAGCCTGACTGGTCACGAGGGGGCAGACATTCTACAAGGCAACGCTGGCAACGATACCCTCTATGGCTATGCTGGCAATGATGTTCTCGAAGGTGGAGTCGGTGTCGATAACTTGCAGGGTGGCAATGGCGACGATACGTATCGCTTCAACCTCGGCGACGGCAAGGAGACCATCTACGACTCCGCCGGAACCGACAGCGTCGAGTTCACCGCCGCCGTCGCCAAAGAGAGCATTGTTCTGCTGAAAACCGGCACGACCATGAAAATCGGTTACGGCGCTTCTGACGAAATCAGCCTGAGCAGCTATGCCGATTCGACTACCGGCAACCGGATCGAAAATATCACACTGGCCGATGGCAGCTACCTGACCGACGCCGACATCAACCAGATTATCCAGGATATGGCGGCTTATGCGACAACCGAGGGGATCAGTCTGAATAGTGTTGACGATGTTAAGCAGCATGAACCGCTGATGACAATGATCGCAGATTCCTGGCATCAGGTTTAATTGAAAGTGCAATTGATGTGGGGACGGTGGCTGTGCCCCGCATCAATTGCCGCCAATAGGGGGGGAGATGCCTAGATAACACCCTTTTCTTCTGTCTCACTCTCTTG
>PIVW01001275.1 GCA_003353825.1 Chloroflexota bacterium | reverse complement strand
GGCGGCGCCCAAAGCACATTAACAGCGAAGAGATATACTGGACAGTACCATGAGAGCGGGTTGGCGGGCAGCGAAGGCCTGTACTACTACAACGCCCGCTGGTACGACCCGCAGTTGGCGCGGTTCGCGCAGGCGGATACGATTGTGCCTGATCCGGGGTCGGCGATGGCGTTTAACAGGTACATGTACACTCTGGGGAACCCGATCAAGTTCACAGACCCGACTGGCCATGCCGTCTGTGTTGACGATGACTGCGAAATCTATTTCGGTCCAAATCAGAAAAAACTGATACCTCGCGGTCGTGGTGCGGCCAGCTGGTATTATCAAAGTGGCATCGATATGGTGAATGACTGGATCGAAGAAAGTGGTGCTCAGACCCGTTTCTATGGTGAATCCTCGCCTATGACCAAAGACTTGATGCAAGATGAAGGTGTTCAACAAGCGAGAGATGCTTTCTACTCCACAGTAAACCCCGTATACGCGTACAGCTTTACTCAAGTGGAGCAACCGATTCGTGAAGGGGCACAGTGGGTCGCTGGCGAAGATCAAACGGGTATTGGTTCCATTCTGGGTGGTTACACGGTATTCTTCCAAACTCGTGATGATGGAGACGTCAGCATTTGGGTCACCAATGTCATGGGACGTAAGTCTGGTACTAGATTGCTCGGTACGGGTGATAGTATTGAAACCCTAATCGCAGAGGGAGCAGTCCTCGAGGCTGACAACGGTCATAAAGGAACATTTTCAAAAGTCTGGAACTTGAGGGTCAATAAGCTGGCAAGCTCTTGCTTATATATCCCATCGGTTTGAGCGATACAATCTACAATAGCTAGTTTA
>PIVW01000098.1 GCA_003353825.1 Chloroflexota bacterium | reverse complement strand
CCGGCACAGTTACTGACGAACGGCAATTGATGTCACCCTACTGCATATGGGCGTCAATAACTGGTACCCACAAGATATAGTACCTGATGGTCTAGAGAAATGTGCCATTGTCAAATTAGTGATTAAAGCGGCATAAGTAAGGAGACAGTTTGTAGTAAGCGCTTTAGCGCTTTGTGCACCTGTCACGGCGATAAATCGCCTACTACGAACCGCAGAGTTACTAGCGCCACGATGAACTATTGTCTCGCAGAGCCTACCCTGAGCGGGTCGAATACGCAACTCACACGATTAATGAACTCAGATTTGAGAGTTGAAAGTCAGTTTTGCTATCCATCGGGGCATCCCCTTCTTTTCACAGTTCAAGGGCCTGGATTCAGTTCCTCGACCCGGGTATGCGATGAGTCGTTCTCATCATATTAGCCCTCACCCTAGATGTTTTGCCGACCAAGTATCACGCCCCCGCCCTCGGTACCCCCGGGATCTGTATTTGTATCCACCGAGACGTTTTCCAGTGTTTGGCGGTGGTTTTGAAGTCGTTGGATTTCGACCACCGAAACGCCATAACGATTGGTCGGGTGCAGGAGCATATTAATGAGATCAAGGCCGACAATCCGGGCCAGATCTGCATCCGACTCAAACGATCGCCACTCATTTGGCGTTACCTGATGAACTGTGTTGCGCAAAAATTGCTCGGCCGCAGGAGTAGGCTTGGTCGGCGCCCGCAATGGCATGAGCGAACGCTGTAAACGCATGGCCAGATCCCACTCGGCGCCGGCAGGGGCGGTGATATCGCCCCCCATGAGGAAGTACACACGATCGACATTGCCCATAAGCTCGAAAAGTGTATCGTAGGAAATACCCTCAGGGGGATAGCGACGGATCTCAGCGCCCACCTGTACCGGTAACTCGGCCAGAGTACGACCGATGATCCCGCGATTTGTTTCTAGATCCTGGGTTGCGCTGACAAAAATGCGAAGTAGTTCAGACATTTGGAAATTGCCTTCCAATAGTTGCCTAGATCTCAATGTCCTCTTGTTCAACCAACTTACCATTCTTCAGTTTCAAGGACAAGGACTGCGAGACATTGTCGGTACCCATGCTGACGCCGTAAATGGTGTTGGCGATCTCCAAGGTGCCCCGGTTATGTGTGATCACAATGATCTGGGCATCTTCCGTTAGTTCAATCAGAACATCTCTAACCCGAGTGATATTCGCTTCATCCAGAGCCGCATCGATCTCGTCGAGTACACAAAAGGGCGTAGGGCTGACGCTGAGAATACTGAAAATCAGGGCGGCAGCGGTCAGGGCTCGTTCACCACCAGAAAGCATCGAGAGACTGGCCGGGCGTTTTCCAGGTGGCCGAGCGATGATCTCGACCCCTGTCTGCGTGATATCATCTGCGTCGGTAAGCACTAACTTGGCCGTACCGCCCCCAAACAAACGCGTGAAGTATCTGGTGAAAGCTTTGGACGCAGCCTTGAATGTGCGTCGGAATTCTTGATCCATCAGTTGATCAAGCTCGGCGATGACTTTCCGCAACTGTTTCGAAGCTTCCTCGAGATCGGCAGATTGTTGGTTTAGGAATTCATGACGCTTTTTTGTCGTGGCGTATTCCTCTTGTGCATCGGGATTGATCGGACCTAGACGGCTGAGTACACCCTTCATCCGCCTGATTTCCTGGTTAAGATCCGGTGCAATCGAGGCCACGCGTGGCAGGGTGGTGACGATCTGATCGAAGGGTAATGGTTCCTGAGTGGCAATGCCTTCCTCGGTTTCCAAAGCGACCAGGCCGAAATCATGTTCAATCTGGCTACGCAAATAGTTAAGTTGATCTTCGGCTCTCTGCAGTGCCAACTGCGCATGGTTGAGTTGCATCTCCTCTTGATGGAGACGCTCTCGCTGTGTTTCGCCCTGACGATCGTGGTCGATCCAACCATTTTCTAGTTCGTCCAATTCAGCTTGAGCCGGTTCGATTTGCTGGTCGAGGGCTTGATATGCCAGATCTGTTTCTGAATGACGACTGCTCAGACCCTGCAGGCGGCTCTCTAATTGTGCGATTTCCCCTTGCACTCTCTCTATTTGGTGGCTGCGGCCAGCGATATCAGAGTCGGTTTGGCGTACCGCCTGGCTGTGATCGCTGATCAAATTGGCCTGGCTGCGATGCCTGTCCTCGATGGCGTCCAGCCTTGCCTGAGCCTGAGCAACAGCCTGTACGAGGCCGGCGGTGCCCAAGGTTGCCAGTTTTTCTTCCAGAGCGGCGATGCGGTTGGACACCGTGGTCTGCTGCTCGCTGAATTCAGATATCTCCCCTCGTAGACCTGCCAATCTGCGACCGAAATTCTCCAATTCAAGCGCTTGCTTACGCGCACGATCCTGATGCCATGATTCGGTCTGGCGCGCCCGGTCGACACCACTTTGCAATCGACCCAGGATGGCAGTCTGTTCACGTTCGATTGCACCTATGCGGCTGGCCTCCTTGACCAGTTCGGTCAATTCGTCGTCAACTGCCAGGATCGCCTGATTCAAGCCTTCGATTTCCCGATGGATATCATGGATCGTGCCGGTGGTCTTTTCGATCTGGGTGGGCAGCGTGCGCCACTCTCGCTCACGTGCTAGCATCCCCCCCTGCTGTTTCTTGGCCCGACTCCCCCCACTCACACTGCCACCCGGATGGACAAAATCCCCCTCCAGGGTGACGATTCGTGGCCGTTCGCCGGAACGGCTCACAGCGCGGGCTGTATCGAGATCGGTGACGATAAGGATCTGACCGAGTAACAGTTCCACGGCGGGGGCAACATTCGAGTCATATTCGACCAGATCGGCGGCCCAACCCAACACAGCTGATAACTTTGGCAACGAACGTCGATTAAGCGGGCGCAAATTGTCCAACGGTAAAAAGGTAGCGCGCCCACTATTTGAAGTTTTCAAATAGGCAATGGCCTGTTCGGCATCTTCCCAAGATTTGACGACGATATCTTGAATGCGGCCACCCAACGCCACTTCGATAGCCTGCTCATAGCGAGTGGGCACTTGAACCAGTGTACCTACCGGGCCCAAGATACCTGACAGACGACTTTGCTGTTTTGCTCGTAGCACCTGGCGCACACCACCATACAAGCCCTCGCCCTCGGCGCGCAGGCGATCTAAAAGATCATAACGAGCCTGAAGCGCACGTAGCTGCGCATCTAACTCAGCGCGCTGGCCCTCAAGTTGCGCCCGCTGCGCCGTATGTGTTTTCTGTCTATCTTCAGCATTTCGATGGCGCTCTTGTAACGCCGACATTTCTTGGCCAAGTTCATGTAACTCCCGGCTGACCTGCTCGTATTGCTGTTCCAGATGGAGTGCTTCGGCTGCAGCACGCTCCGCCGTCTCGACATCTGTCGCCCGTTCCTGGGTGGTGGCGATACGCTGTTCTTTGGCTTGTTCTATGCGATTATGGCGGTCAGCCAGTCTCGTCGTGAAATCAAGGTGTTTACGTTGCGAAGCCGAGAGTTCTTGTTCGCTCTGACTGCGCACGGTTTCTTGAGCGTGAAGCTGGTTTTGTGCCTGTGTGACCTGCACCTGATGCGCCTGACGTTCGGTCTGGATACTTGTGAGCGCCATTTCCGCGTCTTCAAGACGTTGCCCTTCGCCGCTTCGTCGCTCTTGCAACAATGTGTTCTCACGTTCCAGGCGCTCGATATCAGTGTGTTGGGCCCGCAATCGCTCTTGCCTGACCGCTTGCTCTCGTGCCAATGAGGCCCGGTTTTGTTCATGTTCAGCTAACTGCCGTCGCCACTCGACAAGCTGGGCTCGCAACTCGGTCTGACGCTGGCGCAAGGCTGTGGTGCGAACATTGAACTGCTCTATCGTACTATTGGTGCGTTCAACAACCTGTTTCCAGTGGGCTACTACCGCACGTGCATCGACCAAACGGCCGAGGGCCAGATGCCAGTTATAGCCATACCAGGTTCGTAGCAAATCGCGTAACTCTACACTGATCTCCTCGTGCTGGCGAGCGCGGCCCGCTTGTCGTTCCAGTTGGCGCAGGCGTGGCGTGATCTCCGCAATGATATCGTGCACACGGGTGAGATTATCTTCGGTCTTCGTAAGTCGGTCGAGCGTTTGTCGACGCTTGGTCCGATAGATGGTGATGCCGGCCGCTTCCTCAAAGAGAATACGCCTATCTTGTGGGCGTAAAGCCAGCGCCTGGTCGATCATGCCCTGACCAATGACAGTATGCGTTTTTCGACCCAACCCCGAGCGATCCAACAACTCGTGGATATCTCGCAACCGCACTCTGTTGCTGTTCAGATAATACTCATTCTCGCCTGAGCGATATGCCCGACGCCCAATAACTACTTCGTCGAAATCGATAGGCAGCCAATTATCGCTGTTATCCAGCGTGATCACTGCTTCGGCCATGCCCATGCGAGATCGTTCACTGCTACCACTGAAGATGATGTCTTCGGTCTTCTTGGCGCGCATCACACTATAGGATTGTTCGCCCATCACCCAACGGATGGCGTCGGCGATATTACTCTTGCCACTACCGTTGGGCCCTACAATAGCAGTAACGCCATTGCCGAAGATAACGTCAGTCTTGTTTGCAAATGTCTTGTAACCGTGGAGGTGGATCTTTTTCAGCCGCATGGGGGAACCGGTGGGGGGAAACGAATGCAACCATTCTAACCTCGATTGCCCAATGAGTGCAACGCTCTGTGCATCGATTTCGTAATCGCTGTTGTATGAGCGTGACTTCCCGGATGAGATCCGTTGTCGATATTGGTGCAGAAAGTGCTGGTTACAATCGCTACAACTTTACGTAATGAAGCCCTGCAAGAGTGGCTGTACAAGGGTTGGCAACAATAGGTGTGCCAGCAACGCCACACCCAGTGCAACAAAACCGATCAACAGTAAACGTTTTCGCCGATAGGTTGACAATGCATCGACATCGCCGGTGACGATCGGTTCGGCCACCACAACCACAATCACTATCTGGCCAAGTAACTCCGCCCAAGTCCAAAGGGGGATAGCGAGCGGCAGGGCAAGGACACTGGGTGCGCTAAAGAGAGTGGCGATCCAGAGACCGAGTATGGCCAATGAACGTGCACCTGCGATAGCGGGAACCAGACCCGCCGTCAAGGCGCCCCCTGCCAAGGAGAGGCCAGTTCGTCCGAAATACGGGGGCAACCAGGCCTGTGGCTGTTGCACAGTCGTCACATTGCCGGTCCACCAGCGCATGTTCTCGGCGTTGAACTCAAGGCTGCCGGGCACCGCGGCCACTGCCGACTGCTCGAGAACGAGACCGGCAACGACACTGCCAATCAAGATAACCGCAGCCCAAAAAACGACAAAACGAATTGCGATGCCAATACGTGCATAGCGCAATGCCCAGATCAAGAAAGGCCAAAGGATCAGACCCTGGAAGACCGGCATCATCGTTATCTGTTGAGTCACATACCCTAATGTCAGGACGAACGAGAGCCCGATAAACATAATCAGATAAACCAGGGGATCGGTGCCAAAAATCCTCATGTCTCCATTACCACCCTCTTGTGTTGTAATTATCTGCCACGAATGTATCTTCCAGCCAGCGTCGCAGTCCGAAAGCGACTCGCTCCCAACCATTTTCAAAGGGAAGCGCCCGAGTGAGGCCCTTAAACAGGTGGCATGTCATGTCCGAGTTACACCATAATCGACGGGCAATACGACCGAATCGACTATCAGGTATGCCAATCCACAGGGATAGACCCACAGAATGCCGTTTCAACTGACGCAGGTCCCGTAGGGAAGGGGACAGAAGGGCGGCGCCAGCGAGAGTGGCGACGTCGTTTAGCACGTTAGAAGATTCGCTGGATGTTATCAATACCAGCGGCTGCCGAACATAGGCTGAAGCCTGTGAAGAAGACTGAAATCGTTTGCCCAGTAAATCGATCTGTCGCGGCCGCCTTGAGTGATTCTCGATTACTTGCTGTGGCTCGAAGGGAACAAGCTCTATGGCTGTCCCGGCGCTGAGCGCGTAGCATGCATAACCGTGAAGGATGAAATAACCTGCGAACGCCATCCAGCGATCACATGATGCCAATCTGTCACAAAAGAATAGCAATGAGACTGTCGTGGCAAATGATCTTTCGGTGGGCATGTCAGTTGCCATGAGCATTGCCAGCTTCAATCCGGCAGATCTGGGAAGGTGAAATAACTGCTGGCCCAGATCTACAAGACGCGTCTGGCGGGCGACATGTTCTCAGGCGGACGGCTCGACTATGCCGATGGATTCTGGTATCGATGGTATCGAGGTCGAATGAGATGCAATTGCGTCCAGTGCGGCCTGGGCAGCCGCCTGAGCGGCGCGTTGTTTGCTGTTGCCAGAGCCTTCTCCATAGGTTTCAACACCAATTCTGACTTCAATCAAAAACTCTTTGGCGTGATCCGGCCCACTGCTGCCTACAGTCACGTAACGGGGTGTCAGATTCGTTTCGGCTTGTGACCATTCCTGTAACCGACTTTTGGCATCCTTTCGCAATTGTCCTTCACGTAACCTGATGAGCGCGGGTTCTACAAATGGCCGCAGAAATCGATCACAACTGGCAAGATCTTGGTCTAGATAGAGCGCGCCAACCAACGCTTCGAAACCGGCGCACAATATGGCATCCCGCTCCCGGCCCCCATTTTCTTCTTCCCCCTTACCCAGAAATAGATGCTCACCTAACTCAATTATTCTGGCAAATGCTGCCAATGTCTCTCGCCGCACAAGGCTGGCGCGCATCGAAGTCAGGGGCCCTTCCCTCTGTTCGGGGAAGCGCTGATAGAGCAACTCGGCAACGATTAAATCGATTACAGCATCTCCCAGAAATTCGAGCCGCTCGTTATCGGCATGCACAAAAGGGGCTTCGTTAAGATAGGAGCGATGAGTTAGTGCTCGCAATAACAAGCTTTTATTGGCAAATGACACCCCTAAGAGCGTTTCATAGTCTTGCGCAATACGTAAGGGGTCAGTATGATTTGAAGCCATGGCCTGTTAGCACAACGACCACCGTCTGGTCAGGTTTGATCTTGTGAGCGAAGTGTGGGAGCGCAGCATACGCAAGCGCCGAGGTGGGTTCGACAAAAAAGCCATGGTTGGCCAGCTCATCTCGTGCTGGCAATATCTCTTCTTCTGGCACGGCTACGATACGTCCTTTCGATTTTTTAACAGCCGTACTCATGGCTTCGATCAAAGGGGGATTGGGTACCGCCACACCATCAGCTACTGTTCTGGATGCAACGAATTGGTTGGGTCGGTATGTTCCATTCTTAAAGGCAACTAGTGGAGCACAATTCTGTGCTTGGACTGCCACCAACTGTGGTAGATTACGAATGTGCTTGCCTTTCTGCAAGGAGCGGAATCCCCAGCGTACACCTCTCAACAAGGCACCATTGCCAGCGGGAAGGACGACCCAATCAGGGGCTTTTCTACCCAGTTGCTCCCATATCTCCCATGCCAGCGTCTGCACTGCCAGCACGTAGCCGGGATGCCATACGTGACTGGCATAAAATACAGCAGAACTCTGAGCGGCGATTTCAGCCATCGCAGCGACATCATCGCGATTGCCAGGGACTGGAACCAACTCGGCGCCATAGCGATTTATTTGGCTGCGTTTGCCTTCCGGCGCCCCTTCCGGTATGAAAATCCTGGCGTGGATGCGGGCGCGTGCCGCATAAGCGGCCAGAGCGGCGCCGGCGTTTCCTGAAGAGTCATCGATAACGGTTTTGGCGTCACCCAGGCTATTGATGAGCAGGGCAGCACCCCTGTCTTTGTAACTACCAGTCGGGTTCAGGCTCTCGTTCTTAAAAAAAAGATGGTAGGGTTCTCGTTGGAAATTTAGCAGCGGGCTGCCACCCTCTCCCAAAGTTATGGGCTCATCAGGTAACGGTGGCAACATGTGCCGGTAACGCCACATTCCCTGTTGCGTCGGTTCGACGAGTATGGCATCGAAAACGACGTTTTTCATAGGCTGCAACGGACCCCGGCACGTGTCTCGCGGGCAGCGAGGGTTGGGGGGTGGCCAGTCGACAGGCTGATTGCAAACACGGCACCTTAGGCGGAAGGGTTTGGTGGGCATATGTAAACTCCGAAGCTTCATTGTATAGTGAGGTCAACGTTTCGAGCAAACAGCAGCCGCGAGGGTGAAATTCTTACTGAAAAATCAATGCATGGTTCCACAGGCCGACAACGCTCATGCAAATAACAAAAAACAGTTCATACGAGAGAACCCCGACGATAATTATCGTCGGGGTTCTCTCCACACACACATTGAAAGGAGGTGCACCGATGAAAGGTGCTACGTTCAGGGAGGTGACACGACATAGTATTGCACGTCCTAGTGCGCTTGACTATGATCTAAGTCATATTGGGAGGTGAATATTGATATTTCAATCGCGAATTGTGCGTATACGTAGTGGTCAAGCGCACGTTTCACCTCTTCACGTTTTCCGACATGCAACCAGCACGATATCCTAAATAGCCGATCATCCATCATATATCCTTTTCACTGCATAGCGGTACTATCTTTGCAGACACTATTTTGGTAAGATAAAGCCTGCAATTTGATCACGACTTATCGAGGTATTGACAATGCAACGCACGCCGATAGAGCAACAGATCACCTTCCTCTACACAAAAGACCTGGTTGCCACAACCGATTTTTATGAGCGCTTATTGGGGTTGGCGCTGTGGCGCGATCAGGGCGACTGCCGCATCTACCAGGTGGCCGGCAACGGGCTGCTCGGATTCTGCTTGCGTCTCAATGCACCCGAACGCCCGCAAGGAATCATCCTCTGCCTGGTCACCGACGATGTCGATGTCTGGTATGAAACCTTGAAAGCGCAAGGTGTCATCTTTGAAAAACCACCGGAGCTGAACTCCACCTATCAGATATATCATACCTTTTTACGTGATCCCAACGGTTATCTGATCGAGATCCAGCGTTTTGAATAATCACGGTATGGAAATTAGTTGAGAGGGGATCAGTTCGCGCAAGTCTCCTAGTCACTATCCACAAAGTCAGTAGGCGGGAAGAAGGCGACATATGACAAGCATCATTTTAGACTTGAGTCGCCTATATGTACTAGAATGATGTTGTTAGTGTTGCTAGACTGCGAAGAGGTAAATAGGCCCCTTTGGGGCAGCAAATGATATATCATCTGAATCTGGCCAATAGAGAGTACTGCCCATGAGGGAATTCCACGTATCTCGAGACTCACGAGATTACTATCAATTTGATCTCTCCCTGTTTGCTTTGACAGGTAATGTCGTCTTTGCTAATTTTCATGGCGCCCGCGTATTCGCCCAGCAAATAAATGCCAGACGAGATGTCGTGCGCTATCCCGAACGTGCCGCAAAGGCCTCACAGATCAATGCCATGGGCTTAATCGATGAGGTGCTCCACTTGCTCATCGCCGAGTACCGCCGTCAGGTCAACCCCAATCTGATACGAGATGCTTTGCTGGCGATGGCCGAACGCGACGGAGCCGAAGTGGTCGAAGCGACGCTTCGTCAGTTCAGCGAAACCTATCCGCCATTAGCTGTGTACCGCCATGAGATCGATCTGGATGGGTACCTATCAGGTGAAACTGCTGGCGAATCGCATTGGCAGATCGCTCTGGAAGAGATGCTCATGCTGTGGCTGGCCAATGCTAATCCTGCTTTTTCCCCTTACAAGGAACTATTTGACGATTCCGCCCTAGAGAAATATACAGCCTATCCCAAACTGGTTGATGACATGCAAGAGTTGCTCGGGCAAGCTAAAGGGTTGGGACCAAGTGGTGAGACCTTGTTCGATATGCTGCGAGCACCTGCACTCGCCTCGCCGAATTCGCTGACCGGCCAGTTGGAATTCATACGTACACGGTATGGCGCCCTTTTACCGGCTGAGGTTTTTCGTTTGCTGAGCAGTTTAGATTTCATTGCCGAAGAAGAAAAGGCTGTATTTTTCGGGCCCGGCCCGGTCGAGACCCTCACCTTTAGCGAGCAGGCTTATGACGAGCCCGAACAGTACAGCCCCGATACCGAGTGGATGCCCCGCCTGGTGCTGCTGGCCAAAAACGCCTATGTGTGGCTCGATCAACTCTCCAAACAATACGGCCAGGATATTTCTAGCCTGGATCAGGTTCCAAATGCAGAGCTAGATATTTTGGCAGAACGTGGGATCACAGGACTGTGGTTGATCGGTTTGTGGGAACGCAGTAAGGCATCAAAGCGCATCAAGCAGATGATGGGCAATCCAGAAGCAGTGGCATCTGCCTATTCCCTTTACGACTACAACATCGCCCACGATCTCGGGGGCCCGCCGGCGATGGATAACTTACGGCAGCGCGCCTGGCAACGTGGCATCCGCATGTCCAGCGACATGGTGCCAAATCATATGGCCATCGACTCGCGCTGGGTGATGGAGCATCCCCATTGGTTCCTTTCACTCGACCATTCGCCGTACCCCAACTACTCTTTTAACGGCGCCAACCTGAGCGAAGATGAGCGTGTGGGCATCTATCTGGAAGACCATTACTACGATCGCAGCGATGCTTCGGTCGTATTCAAGCGTGTGGATCATCAAACCGGCGATGCGCGTTACATCTATCATGGCAACGACGGCACCATGATGCCTTGGAATGACACGGCACAGCTCGATTACTTGAAAGCGGAAGTGCGAGAAGCTGTCATCCAAACCATTTTGCATGTCGCCCGCCAATTCCCCATCATCCGCTTCGATGCGGCCATGACCTTGGCCAAGAAACACATCCAGCGTCTCTGGTTTCCCGAACCGGGCAGTGGCGGCGATATTGCCACACGCGCCGAGCATGGTATGACCCGCGAGCAGTTTGATCGGGCGATGCCAGTCGAGTTCTGGCGGGAAGTGGTGGATCGTGTGGCCGAGGAAGTGCCCGACACTCTGCTATTGGCCGAGGCCTTCTGGTTGTTGGAAGGTTACTTTGTGCGCACGCTCGGTATGCACCGGGTCTACAACAGCGCTTTCATGCACATGCTACGTGATGAGGAAAACGACAAATATCGGCAATTGATCAAGAACACCGTCGAATTCGATCCCGAAATCCTCAAGCGCTACGTCAATTTCATGAGCAATCCTGATGAAGAGACAGCCGTGGCGCAGTTTGAGAAAGGAGACAAGTATTTTGGTGTCGCTTCAGTGCTGGCGACAGTCCCAGGTTTGCCCATGTTTGGGCACGGCCAGTTCGAAGGATATGCAGAGAAATATGGTATGGAGTACCGCAAAGCCTACTGGGATGAGGAACCCGATACCCGGCTGATCGACCGCCATGTGCGCGAGATCGTGCCATTGCTACGCCGCAGGTATCTTTTTGCCGACGTGCAGAACTTCCTATTATACGATTTCTTCAGCAGCGATGGTGCTGTTGAAGAAAATGTTATCGCCTATTCCAACCGCTTTGGCGATGAGAGCAGTCTGATTATCTATCACAACCGCTGGGGGGACACACGAGGCTGGGTGCGAATCTCGACCGCATATCTTGATAAGGGCAGCGGCCAAATGCTACAGAAGACTCTTGGCGAGGGCCTGGAGCTACCTTATATCAACTCAGCTTATGTGATCTTCCGAGATTATGCCAACGGATTGGAATACATTCGTAGCTGCAAGAAACTGGTGGATGAGGGCATGTTTGTCAATCTGGGTGCTTATCAGCGGCATGTGTTCCTGGATTTCCGAGTTGTGCAGGACAACCAGTGGCGTCAATATAGCCAACTCACCGAGTACCTCGCCGGCCGCGGTGTCCCTGACGTCGAGGAAGCTGTCAAAGAACTCTTCTTGCAGGCCCTGCATTTCCCCTACCGAGCCTTGATCAATGCCGAGATCTTCCGCTGGCTGATGGATGCCAGGGTAACGAAACAGGCCGAGAGCCAGGTCACACATTGGAGCAAGGAACAGCATGCCAAGTTTGAAGAAATAGGACTACATGTCACAGCGTTGCACGAAGAGGTAAAGGTATTTGCCCAAGAACAGCGAGCGCTGACAGATACGAAAGTCGATGTCGATATCTTGCGCCGCCGTGTCGTGGAATTAGAGGCAGAGGGTGATATCGACGATGCCGATCATTGCCCCGATGATGTAGAGAGTGAACCTGTGTCATCGCCGACCTTAGAAGCACTTGTCGCTGATATCCAACAGGAACTTGAGGCAGCACTTTTACTCCCAGCCATCAAAGATCGTTACCCTCTCTTGCAAGTGCAAGCAGCGTCTATCGATCTTGAGGACGCGACCCCGCCACTTTCTGCTGCAACGTACTTGCTCGCTGGTTTGGATGATGCATCTGCAGCATGGGGTGCACTATTCGCCTGGATATTCAGCCACTCGCTTGGCAAGATAATAGCCATCGAGGACTATGCGAGCCAGACACGCACCTGGATGGATGAGTGGTTATTGGGTAAGATCGTGGCGCAGGCGCTGCAAGATTTTGATTTGACCCCAGATCAGGTCTGGCGATCGACCTCTTTGCTAAAAATCTTGATATCGCATCAGGATCTGCTCTTGGACATCGCTGGGGGTGAAAAACTGCAAGATGATGCGGATATCAAAGTCCCTTATCGGTTGTTAGATATGCTTTTGCAAGACGAGGATGTGCGAAGTTATTTACATGTCAACCGTTATGGTGGCACTCTGTGGTACAACAAACAAGCCTTTGGCGAACTGATGCACGGTCTTTTTGCAGTTTCCCTGCTCACACTAACGGCCGGAACAGGGGATGCTTTCGCGGTCACTGCCCAAACCATCGACACCCTCTACGAGACAATCGTAACCCTGCGCGCTGCGGATGAACAGTCGCAGTATGAGGTCGAGAAGTTGAGGGATATTATCCGCTAGCGTTCCGCGACAGTAACTGCACATCTGTCATTGCGGTCGTCCCTCGCGATGACAGATATAAGATCGCTAGACTTTTTCAATCCCATCCAGCTCGATGCGCTCCACTAAGTTCTTAACGGTGCAGCCCAGGCCCGGATACACCATATCCGGGGCGATTTCCGCCAGGGGCACAAGCACAAAAGAGCGTTCGATCAGCCGTGGATGGGGTACTGTGAGGTTATAACTGGCAAAGCTGAGGTCGTTATAAAAGAGGATGTCGATATCGATTAAGCGTGGGCCGTAGCGGATGCCATCAGCTTTACGACCCATGGTCAATTGAATGTCGTAAGTGCAACGCCACAACTGCTGGGGTGAGCGTGTCGTTCGGGCTTTGACCACCTGGTTGAGAAAACTGGGCTGGCCGGTAACACCCCACGGTTCGGTCTCATAGATCGATGATTTTCGCTCGACCGTGATGCATTCATGCAGGCGTTTGACCGCCTCGGCCAGGTTCTGTCTGCGATCACCAAGGTTGGCGCCTAAAGCCAGGTATACCGTATGTGTCATGGATCATCCTCTATCAATCAGGAGCAATCGGTTTGCTCCGAATCATTTTGGTTTCAATAGAACTGTAGTTTAACCTGAATCGATAAATTTGCCGCAATACCGAGAACGGCTATACTCATGTCTTATGATTTCGCTAGCTCAGAGACACAGTTACATGGCGGTGATAGCAACCGTTGTAGGCGCACTTCTTTTTTGGATGCTTGCCCTAGCACCTTTGCGGGCACAGGGACACCCTTGCGATTCTCCTAATGTGATACCACGTGATGTATGCAGTTTTGATGGTTTTTATGGCAGTCCTCCGCGCCAGTTGCCCAGAGGTTGGAGTCCTTTTGTCTTGAGTGGCGAGCTGACCTATATGCAGGATGTCGATACCTATTGGGGAGCCCCCAGCCTGCGCATGTGGAGCAATGGTGGTACATTCAGAGCAGGGATCTTTAGCCAGGTCAATGTCACACCTGGCGCCGGCTATCGAGCCAGCATTGCCTGGGGAGCTCCCAATGTGCCCGATACGTTTGGCAGACAACTGGGTATCGATCCCAGCGGCGGCACAGATCCCAACGCACCCACTGTCGTTTGGGGGCCTATGCATTGGGGAGAGGGACGCATCCTCAATTATGCGCCTCCTGACGTGAATATCGATGTAAGAGCTCGCGCACAGAGCGATGTGATCACCGTGTTTTTTCTAGTAGACCATAACCGCAGCACCGGTGATAATTACATCTTTGTCGATGCCATCTCCCTACTACCCGATGAAAGCGCGCCAGCCCTGGCGACACCTACACCGCTCCCGTCGACAGCCACGCCGGTTCCCACCAATACACCTATCCCTATCCCCACGCTTACATCGACCCCATCCGATACTGCCACATCCACGGCAACGGCAACGGCGACAGTTACCCCAACATCCACCCCCTCGCCAACGCCCACAGCTACCGCAACGTCTACTTTGACAGCGACTGCTTCACCAAGCCCCACCGCCACGGCCACTCTCTCTCCAACCCCCACGGTGACACCGTCCTCAACACCTACGCCTAGCCTGTTGGCGTCTCTTCTCCCGTCGTCGCTGAACAATATCGGTGCTACAGGTTCGGACGGTTTTGACCTTATCGATCTGGGTGGGCTCGTTGGCCTGATGATGGCCGTTGGCTTGTTTGTTTGGCTCTACCGACGCGATTTAACTTG
>PIVW01001274.1 GCA_003353825.1 Chloroflexota bacterium | reverse complement strand
TTGCAGGACCAACTGGGGCTCACCTATCTGTTCATCAGCCATGATCTATCCATGGTCCGGTATATCGCGGACCGGGTGGCGGTGATGTATCTTGGCAAGATTGTCGAACTGGCTGCCTGCGACACGCTATATTCTGAACCACGTCATCCCTATACCCAGGCGCTGCTCTGCGCGGTGCCGGAGCCGGACCCAAAACTGGAAAAATCGCGTCGGCCTATCATCCTCGGTGGCGATGTGCCCTCCCCGTCAAATCCGCCAAGGGGTTGTAATTTCCACACAAGATGCCCCAAAGTAGTAGATATCTGCCGGAAGGTCCAACCTGCTTTCGCTGAAATAGCCAGCGGCCAATTTGTTGCCTGCCATCTTGTAGGGGGTACGTAACGACAGTTTTCTCAGAATACAAAAAATAGACAAGGAAGGAGAATACATAAAATGAGGACTTTTATGCTAAGAGCGACAGCCGCTATGGCGCTGATTCTCGCATTTGCAGAAGGCGTTATGGCTGAACGGGGGGCAAGCGGTCATGTCAATATCATCTATTGGCAGGCGCCTTCGATTATGAATCCCTATCTTTCCACCGGAACCAAGGAGCAGGAAGCTGCCTCCTTGGTGCTGGAACCGCTCGCTCGCTATGACGAGACTGGCGCCATGGTGCCTTGGCTGGCGGAAAACATTCCAACGGTGGCCAATGGAGGTGTGTCATCCGATCTAACGACCATAACCTGGAAACTGAAGCCCGGCTTAAAATGGTCCGATGGCAGCGATGTAACATCTAACGATGTAATCTTTTCATGGAAATACTGTTCCCATCCGGAAGGTGGCTGCTCCCAGGGGGAAA
>PIVW01001273.1 GCA_003353825.1 Chloroflexota bacterium | reverse complement strand
CATTAAGATGTAGGTAGCGGTTGTCAGCGCTGGCCCTGATCACAATTGGCATGCCGAAGCCATATAAGCCCGGTCCTCTGAACTGGGCTACCTCAACAGGTGTAGTGGGATTCGACACATCAAAGATGTGGACGATGCCCTCGAACATGCTTTCTTGAACACCTTGAGTGGCCCAAGGCGCATTACGTTGTTCGAAGGCATAGAGTCGATCTCCAACGACATCGAACTCATACCATGCCAATGATCCTTCAGGAGCAGGTATCACACTCAGTTGCTGGGGCGACAGTGGCTCAGAGATGTCGTAAATGAGAATGGCATGGATGTAGCCCACACTGCCACTGACGTAGGCCAGATCCCCCCTCACCTGGATACCACTACCATACTGAGACAAAGGCATGGCCGGGGCAGATGGTGACGAAGAGGGTATCACAGCTTGTGGTTCGTTGATGCCTGCCAACATCACAAGCAACGCGAGGGGTACGAGTAAGATAAGGAAGAAACCGGCATAGCGATTCATCGTTATTGGCCTCCTATTGATGGAAAAGTAGTAAAGGGGCGGCAAACGCCGCCCCCTGCCCAATCATCAGTCGTGGTGAATCGTCAGTTTGGCGTGCTTACTGGCATCCCAGTACTCGCTGGATGGGAAGTAGATCGCTTTGTTCACACCTTCATGTTCGCCGTAAAGGATGAAGGAGGTGTAGTCGGCCGAGACCAGGTCAGTGACGTCGAAGTGCAGCCAGGTGCCGATATCTGTATAGTTGACCAGCTTGCTGTCTACTGAATCAGTGCGATCGAGAGCCCCTTGAGCACCGGCTGTTTGCCAAGGGCTACCCGATTG
>PIVW01001272.1 GCA_003353825.1 Chloroflexota bacterium | reverse complement strand
ACACTGGCAATGGTCATTCTCGCCCCGTTGGCCGCTATGCTGGTGCAGATGGCGATTTCCAGGACCCGCGAATATTCCGCCGATAAGCTTGGCGCTAGGATCTGCGGTAATCCGCTTGCGCTGGCCAGCGCTTTGCAGAAAATCTCCAGCATGGCCCACCAGATCAAAAACAATACCGCAGAGGCCAATCCGGCGAGCGCCCATATGTTCATAATCAATCCGCTTTCGGGCGCGCGCATGGATAATCTGTTTTCCACCCATCCTAATACCGAAAACCGGATTGCAGAACTTGCCCGCTACGCCAAGGAGTGGACAAGCCATTCTGCCCATCAATCACAGGCCCCACAGGCCCCACGGGCCAAAGATATCGCCGGCTCAATGCTTACCGACAGGTCCAGGCCCGGCCATAAGGGTCCCTGGGATTCGCGTCCAGCTTCAAGCAAGGGGCGCGGGCCGTGGGGCTAGCGCGCCAGGCCGGCCTGGCGGCCCGCTTGAGCGCCATCAATATTCTAAACCAGGTATTGTCCGGGCCCCGTTCTCTGGATGATGTTTTGTCCGCTTGCGCCAAAAGCGATTTGATGAGCGGGCTGACCCAGCAGGATCGGGCCCTTGCCCGCGCCATCGTCGCAACTGCCTTGCGCCGCAAGGGACAGATCGATGATCTGATCGACAAATTTACCAGCACCCCGCTGAACCGCAAAAAATCCGGCATTGTCTATGAGGCCCTGCTTATCGGGGCGGCGCAGCTTCTCTTCTTGAGTGTCCCACCTCATGCCGCCATTGATCCTTCTGTTCGCGCGGTGTCCGCTGACAAGCGCGCCGGTAGGAAGCTGTGCGGCTT
>PIVW01001271.1 GCA_003353825.1 Chloroflexota bacterium | reverse complement strand
TGACTCGCCGCAGCTTTCTCCATCGGACGGCGGTAATGGGTGCTGGCGCTCTTGCAAGCCAAACCATGGGTTGCGCTTCAGATCCGGAGGCCTCGTTCGACCGGCCAAACATTGTATACTTATTCTCTGATCAGCATCGCGGAGATTCTCTGGGATCGGCTGGCGATCCGTTTGTACAGACGCCTAACTTGGATCGGCTGGCGCACGGCGGGGTTACTTTCAGTAGATGTTTCACCAACGCTCCACTTTGCTGTCCCGCCAGGGCGTCTATGATGACTGGTTTGTATCCCCGCGAGCATCTCGTTATGAACAACCTGACAATGGCCGATCAAAACGGTCCAAGCCATGTTCGGCGGATACGAGATGAGTCTGGTTATTTCACCGGCATGGTGGGCAAGGCCCATCTGCATAAGGGGAAGGGCCATCTAGATGGCTACAAGTCTATTCTCGAGAACTGGGGGTTTGATTACTCTCACGAGCTCATAGACACAGGCCAATTGACCTCGATCGAATGCGCATACACGGATTGGCTCAGGAGAACCTCCCGCGCCGGCGAAGTGGACAAGTATGTTCGACTAAAAAGATACATTAGAGGTCTGGACGAAACTTGGAATGTGCCGTGGCTCACACCACCGCCCGACCGGTCTCCTTATTCCTTGGAATCCAAAGATCATATCGACATTTATACAGGACGCGTTGCCGCCAATTGGATACGGAACTACAGCGAGCAGAAGCCTTTCTACCTGCAGGTCAACTTCCCCGGTCCCCATCCGCCCTGGGACGCAACCACAAATTACAGGAAACTGTACAATGGCACAGATCCGACAATGCCAAGTGGAGT
>PIVW01001270.1 GCA_003353825.1 Chloroflexota bacterium | reverse complement strand
GATCTGCGACAGGTAATACGGGCAGGTGAGCTTACATCAGACCAGGCCCTTGCTATTGTTCCACAGGTGTGCGAAGCCCTGCACTACGCTCACAAACAGGGAATCGTACATAGGGATATCAAACCCGAAAACATACTCATCGACAAAGAAGGTAACATAAAGATTGCTGACTTTGGTCTTGCCCGGCTTGTGAATAAGGAGGCTACTGCTTACACGCTCACCCAAGCCGATCAGCGAATGGGCACACCCCACTACATGGCCCCCGAACAGATAGAGCACCCCAGCAAAGTCGATCACCGTGCGGACATCTACTCACTCGGAGTGGTCTTCTATGAGATGCTCACAGGAGAATTGCCAATAGGTCGATTTGCCCCTCCATCGAAGAAGGCCCAGGTCGATGTTCGTCTTGATGAGATAGTCCTGCACACACTCGAAAAGGAGCCTGAACTGCGATACCAACAGGCCAGTGAGGTGAAGACTGATGTGGAAACTATCGCCAGTCAAGGTAAGTCTGCGACGGCTGTGGCTGATCATCCCAGAGCCACAGTGAGGGCGACTGTCCATCGGCAGGTTTCGGCACCTGCGGTAATGCTATCCGTGGCCGGGCCATTAACGTTTGCCTGTGCAGTTCTGGTGTTGTTCTTCTCTTTTGCCCCGGGAAGACCCACCCTGCATTCGGGCGTTGAAAGAATCCAACTTGTTGAGTTCCTGTTACGTGTTGGGGCCATCTCAGCAATCCCGGCCAGCATCATCATAATCTTGGGTGCGGTCAACATGAACCGCCTTGAGTCCCGCGCCTTGGCGTTGACCAGTGCCGCATTGACGCTCGTGCCGCTTACGCC
>PIVW01000572.1 GCA_003353825.1 Chloroflexota bacterium | reverse complement strand
AATTGCTCTTGCGGGTTCATGATGACCTCTCTTATGATGTGATGTTTTTCAGAAAGGTTTGCTCATGAACCCGTTTCCGTCAAGTTTCGTCATACTCCCAGTTCAACTGCGGTGCTACCGATGACACAGCCTGTTCGATACGACGAGAAAACCGGAAAAGGTTTTGAAGATATGAGGTGTTGGCAGTTGGCTCGACGTTTGATGATTGAGTGTCACAAAGTGGCCAAGAGTCTACCTGATATCGAACGTTACGATCTGGCGCCACAGATTTGCAGATCGTCCAAGAGCGGAATGGCCAATATCAGCGAAGGTTATGGGCGATACCATTATTTGGACAGTCTGCGATTTTATTACTACGCTCGTGGATCGATCAATGAAACGATCAATCACCTTATCACAGCGCATGACTTGAACTATATCGATGGCGCCTGGTTTCAATCGCTATATGACCTGGGTCGTCAGGCCGAACGGACTCTGAACGGCTACATCAAAAATCAACGGCAAGGAATAGCAGAATACGGAAACCGTGTAATTGTCGAGCATCCATCTAGTGAACAGAACTCTACTTGATTCCTTGTCTACTTATCCCTTATTTACTACCCCCTGAACAACCACCAAAAACGGAGGCACCTACACCTATGACTCAACAGACAAAAACCGCCGTCATCGCCATAGGCGGCAATTCACTTATCCCCGACAAACAGCATCAAGCAATCGAATATCAGTGGGACGCTGTAAGAGAAACTTGCACACATATCGCCAACCTGATCGAGCAAGGTTGGAACACCATCGTCACGCACGGGAACGGCCCGCAGGTTGGATTTATTCTACGACGGGCGGAGTTAGCCAAAGACCACGTGCATCTAGTGCCGCTGGACATCATTGGCGCCGACACGCAAGGCTCCATCGGTTACATGGTTCAGCAAGCACTCAACAACGAATTCCATCGCCGTGGCCTCTTTCGACGTGCCGTCACTATGGTCACGCAAGTATTGGTGGACAAGGAAGACCCCGGTTTTGAGAATGCGACCAAAGGCATTGGCGGCTTCATGACCGAAGAAGAAGCACAGGAATTTGTGGATATGGGCTGGAAAGTAGTCGAGGATGCCGGCCGTGGGTATCGCCGAGTTATCGCCAGCCCGAAACCACAGGAGATCATTGAGGTCAACGCCATTAAGTCGATGGCCGAAGAGGGCTGGATTGTCATCGCCGTGGGTGGTGGCGGCATTCCTGTGGTCCGTAATCGTAAAGGCGAATTACGCGGCTCTGATCCCGCAGTAATCGACAAAGATCGGGCCAGCGCCCTGCTGGCGAATGAGGTCAACGCCGACCTATTGCTCATTTCAACTGCCGTCGAACAGTGCGCAATCAACTTCAATAAGCCAGAACAGCAATGGATTGATCGCATGACAGTTGCGGAGGCCAAACAACACATGGCCGACGGACATTTTGCACCCGGCAGCATGCTGCCCAAAGTGGAAGCTTGCATCGACTTCTTGGAGAAAGGCGGCAAGCAGGCATTGATCACCGATCCGCCCAATATCGCCCGTGCATTGGCCGGCGAAACCGGTACGTTTATTACTTTAGAGTAACGCGTGTTGCGTGTTGCATCTTCACCTATCGCTGAGACGATGGGGCGGGTGCAGCACGCAGTACGTGATACGTGGAGAACCCATGGAACACGTATTGCATTTGAAATGTCTCATTTGCGGCAAGGAATATCAGCCCGATGAGATCGACTACGTCTGCCCTGATCATGGCACAGAGGGTATTGTGGATGTGCGGTATGACTACGATGTCATCGCCGGCAACGTCAGCCGTGAGTCTTTGCATGATGTCCGGGAGAACACCATTTGGCGTTATAAACCACTGCTTCCCGTCGAACCCGATGCGACGGTGCCACCACTGGCGGTAGGATGTACACCGCTATACGAGGCACCACGCCTGGCGTCCGAGCTAGGGCTCTACCATGTCTGGGTGAAAGACGACGGAAGGAATCCCACAGCTTCGTTCAAAGATCGGGCCAGCGCCATTGCCGTAGTGAAAGCACAAGAAAAGGGGGCAGAGATCGTCACCACAGCCAGCACCGGCAATGCCGCGGCCGCGCTCAGTGGCATCTGTGCCAGTGTCGAACAACCTAACGTCATCTTCGTACCCAAAAGTGCTCCGCCGGCCAAGATAGCCCAACTGCTGGTCTTTGGCTCCACCGTCATGCTGGTCGACGGTACCTATGATGATGCTTTCGAACTGTGTCTACAAGCGGCCGACGCCTATGGCTGGTACAACCGCAACACCGGCTTCAACCCATACATGACCGAAGGCAAGAAAACCGTTAGTTACGAGATCTGCGAACAGCTTGGTTGGCAGGCGCCTGACGTCATATTCGTGAGCGTTGGTGATGGCTGTATCATCGGCGGTGTGCATAAGGGGTTAAAAGATATGCTGGCCCTGGGCTGGATCGACACCATGCCGCGCATCATTGGTGTGCAAGCTGCCGGCAGCAACTACATGGCCGAGGCCTGGGAAAAGGGCGAAGATATCCTTACCAAGCCGCCCATCGTCGCCGACACGGTGGCCGACAGTATCAGCGCCGGGCTGCCCCGCGACCGTATCAAGGCACTGGCGGCGGTCAAAGAGACAGGTGGCGCCTATATTACGGTCAGTGATGAAGAGATACTGGCTGCGATTCCGGCCCTGGCTCGTGGCAGCGGCGTTTTCGGCGAACCGGCTGGGGCTACCTCCTACGCCGGTCTGGTCAAAGCGGTCTCCGCCGGCCTAGTTTCAGCTAATGATCGCATCGTTGTGATCAACACAGGCAATGGTCTCAAGGATGTCGCCAGCGCTTTAAAGTCAGTGGAGATGGTCGGCACTGAACCCTATCATGTGGCGCCAAGTCTGGATGCCGTACAAACTGTCATGGAAAAATAAGGGATGCTGATGCAGCAGTTCCAAATTTGGCCGTGAAGAGAGTGCAACGCATTCAGGTCTAGCCGATACGACCCATTTGAGCCCATCAGTCTTGCCTTCTGGTGTGCTGAGTGCGCTGCACTCGTAATTGGAATTACTGATACTGATGCAGATATCTTGACGCTCACGTAACTTATTTGATATACTAGATGTACATAATTGAGTACATCAAACTGGAGTTGCATGATGATTACGATGAGCTTTACCACAGCAAGACGACAACTCGCTGCAACCATTGACCGCGTCAGCGCCGATCAGGAAGCGGTTGTCATTACCAGAAATGGTGAAGAAGCGGCTGTTCTTCTGTCTATTGAGGAATATCGAGCACTTGAAGAGACTTCCTACCTGTTACGCAGCCCAGTCAATGCCCAACGACTCCTTGAGGCAATTGCTCAATTGGAGGCTAGCAAAGGGACAGAGCGGGAGCTGATCGAGTGAATCTCATCTTCTCTGATCAAGCCTGGGAAGATTACCTTTATTGGCAACGCACAGATCAACATAA
>PIVW01000571.1 GCA_003353825.1 Chloroflexota bacterium | reverse complement strand
AAGTTACCCTACGTTTTGGTGTTCTGGTTGTGAGAAGAAGATTCGCTGGATGGAAACGCCATGCTGAACCAGGACGGAGCCGATAGATGTGATGGCATTGGGTTGAATACTCTTTGTTAACATCCCTGTCGATGGTCTGAGAAAGCGAAAAACTCATAAGGTGGGAGTTAGTAGGATGGTTGGGGAACAGAAGGTTGGTGGTTTGAAGCATCACGGTTGAGCTTGACGCTGCATACGCTGTTGAAAGCGGAAGGACTCGCCAGTCAATTCCAAGAATGGTCTTCCACAAAATAAGCAAGACAATCCACCAAGGCCGAGCTTAGACTTTCAGTATGTAATACAGCCTGGGCATCCGCTGTATGGGACAAGGGTCTGTGTGTTAGAAAAGCGTCAGAGTCGGACCTACACACGCTGTGTCATTGCCGATCCGCAGCACCCGAGTTTTCACTACCATATCAATCAGCAATGGTTGAGTGCGACTGCACCGGCGCCGGCGCACCCCGTGACAGCTGCCAATGCAACGATTGTGTTACCGATCCCTGCCCTGGATAAACTGGTTCAGCTTCTACTAGCCCGTCAGAAACAGAGGAGGACCAGTCAAAATGCCGCCCCCCCACTTCCAGGCCAGAGGGATTTGGCAACAGATTCCTCAGACACACAAGACTCAGTTGAGCCAACGACTCTTTCTCCTGGTTCAGCCACTCGCAGAGGGTGCCCATCATGAGCGCAAGCAAGATTACGCCCCTTCATCTCAAGCGCGAAGCGATTGTTTACATTCGCCAATCGTCCATGCTACAAGTCGAGAAACACCAGGAAAGTCAGAAGCGCCAGTACCAGCTTCAGCAAACGGCACAGAGGCTGGGCTGGCCCGCTGCCCACTGTGTGGTCATTGATGAAGACCTGGGCATTTCCGGAGCCCAGAGCCACAACCGACCCGGCTACCAGAAACTGATCGGCAAAATCGCCCTGCGTGAAGTGGGCATCGTTTTGGGTCTGGAAGTCTCCCGTTTAGCGCGTAACAGTCTGGACTGGTATCAGCTTTTGGAATTGGCGGCTGCTTTCGATGTACTCATTGCCGATGAAGATGGCGTCTATGACCCCAACGAATTCAACGACCGTCTCCTTTTGGGCTTGAAGGGCACCATCTCCGAGGTAGAGCTCTACCAGATTCGTGCTCGCCTCACTCGGGGGCGATTGAACAAAGCGCAACGAGGCGATTTACGGCTCTCGTTGCCCGTTGGCATGGATTGGGATGAGCGCACACAGAAACCCCGTTTGGCAATCGATCAAAGCATACGGGGCGCGGTCGCCCTCGTCTTCACGCTGTTTCGACAGATCGGTTCGATCCGTGGCGTCTTCTTGCATTGTCTTGACCACAACATCGACCTGCCCTATCAAGCCTCGCTTGGCAATCGCAAGCGACGTATCAGCTGGCGACGGCCGTATTACGATGCGGTGCGGCTCATTCTCACCAATCCCACCTATGCAGGCGTCTACTGCTATGGCAAAGTCACAAAGCAGTATGACCCCCTCACCCAGCAGACCCGTTCTGAAAAGCAGCCACGCAGCGAATGGCAGGTCTTTCTCCCAGACAATCACCCAGGTTACATCACCCTGGCGGAGTACGAGGTGAATCAGCAAACCATCGCCAACAACCGTTTCGATACACCACAAAGCCAGGGTGCAGCCCGAAAAGGGCGAGCGTTGCTGCAAGGATTGGTCTACTGTGAGCACTGCGGGCGAAGAATGCGTGTGCGCTACGGCGGTGGTGGCATCTATTACCTCTGCGACCGGGCTCACCAGCGTTTTGGCGAGCCAGTTTGCAATCGAGCTAGCGCTCAGCGTATTGACACCCAGGTCGTCGACCTGATGTTGTTGGTGATCAACGAAGGGACGTTGGAGCTCTCCCTTGGTAACGATGAGCAGGCACGGCAGCAGCAAGCGGCTATGGAACAGCATTGGCAGGACAAATTGAAACGCTTGCAGTACGAGGTCGAATTGGCGCGCAAACGCTATGAACTCGTTGACCCAGCCAATCGCCTGGTTGCCTACACCCTCGAAAGTGAGTGGAATCAGGCCTTGCAGCAATTGGCCGCAGCCCAAAAGGCCTATACTGCTCAAAAGCCAACAAACTACGAGCGACAAAGCTCCCTTTCCGCTATGCGGAAGATCATCACCAACCTGCGGCAGTATTGGTTTGCGGTTGAGATGCCGGTCGCTGAACAGAAGGAAGTTCTGCGCTGCCTCATTGAACGGGTTGTGCTTGCTCGTGCTGACAACATGATCCGTACCACCATCCACTGGCATGGCGGGGCATGTAGCCAACTGGATGTCCCTCGATATCTCTTCAGTTCCCCCTACCTCTACTGGCGTATCTCAGAACTTGCACGCAGCCATACTGACCGGGAAATCGCCGCCGTTCTCAATGAGGAGGGTAGCCAAACCGTGAAAGGCAGAACCTGGTCAGACCGCAGGGTGATGGATTTCCGTCGTTCCAACAGCATTCCCTCCGGTTTCACCACGCAAACTGAGTTGCGGCTGACGGAAAGCGGTTACATCACCACTCAGGAAGCGGCGCAGCAATTGGCCATCTCGACCTCCACCGCCGAAACCTGGTTTAGTCAGGGCATTCTCCCCGGGAAGCGAGACCGACCGGGCGCTGCCCTCTGGATTGCCTGGTCCGAAAACCTTTTATATCGCCTGCAGGGGAGCGCCACACCCGACCCTCGCATGGTCACGGTCCGTTCCCTTTGCCGTACACGCCAACAGCGCCCTCCTGAAATTATCGCCTGGGCGAACGAAAACGATCATCAGATCTATCGACTTCGACGTGGTTCAGCCTGGCGTTTCTATATCCTCCCTACCGCTCCCCCCTCTCAAACCGTAGGGTAACTTTTTTCAGTGCTCAAACCATGGCCAAAACTACCCCTCAAGTCAGGGAACAGCGACTCTACCCCACGCCCCACCTGGACAAGTCCTTCCAATGCACTATCGGCTCATCGCAAGGGTTTGCCTGGCTGGAAACTGCCACCAGTTTTCGCTATCAGACATTGCAGCGCCTACCAGTGACCGCCCAATACGCCCGCTCCATGCGACCGATCTCCCTCCGCAAAGAGAAACGACGCCGTGGTCACCTCTGGTATGCAAATCTGAGCGTCCATGGTATTGTGTACAAACGTTATGTCGGCCGCTCCTCTGATCTCACCCTCGAACGCCTGGATTTGGTCGCATTAGATCTCAACCAGCAATGGTGATTCACCAGTTTTGTCTCCTCAACATCCTCACATCCGTTCTAATGGAGGGAGTTACGCAGTATGATGAAGCCTATGATGGTGGCTCGGTGCGTGAGTCTGTCAAGCAGGGCCGCGGTCAAACGTTCATCTCCGAAGACCTGCGTCCAATCTGCAAACTTGAGATTGGTAGTGACGATGATGGCAACGTGTTCGTAGAGTTCGGAGCAGAAAGTGAAGAGT
>PIVW01000097.1 GCA_003353825.1 Chloroflexota bacterium | reverse complement strand
GAGCATCTGAACAGAAAATCACTGCCACGTATTCCTGATGCCTGCATTTAGTAGCACATTTGACAAGCATACTATATGTAGTGTGAAGATATTCTCTCAACTAGCACCAATGGTTATTAGCTGGTTTACACCATGACTATCGGCGTGCGGCCTGACCATTTCGCCGCCGGATGACCGAAGTAGCCACGACGCCCGTTTTTTCTTGCCCCTTTTGCTGTGGTAGTATAATCCGACTGTGGGTACATCTTCTGATACAGCTGGAGTCGGACCAGTCCCACTTATGGGGCGCCGCTCAGTAACTCTGGGACTTCATTTTATATTTCGGAGATATTGAATTTTTGTAAACACCACCTCAAATCCCATCCCGTAACAGAGGACAGGTCATACAATGCCCACCTCCTCGCCCTTTACCCAGCTCGAATCCTTGAATGGGGATCACGCGGATGCCCGCTTTGCGCATATTTTTGATAGTGTGAGTGTTCTTCTCATAGCCGATCACAACGCCCGGTTCTAAAGCCACCATGTTGTTGGCGTCGTCCCATTGTTCGCGCGCTGCTCGGAAATCATTGCCGCCGGTGTTGATCACGCGCAATGATTTCAGTTCGAGGGCGTCTTGGACGGCATGTAAAAAGCCCTTCTCCTCGCTGACCTCGAATATCGTCTCGTTATCACCAGGGCGAATACTGAAGGCCCGGATCTGATCGACCACCTTGGGGAATATGGTCACGGCATCTCTGTCCAGCATGGTGAACACGGTGTCTAAGTGCATGTGCGCCCTGTCCTTGGTCATCAGGCAGGCGATCACCCGCTCGGCCGCGTCTTTAGCGAACAGGGCACTGGCCAGTTGTTCCACCATGCTACTTTGCGTGCGTTCGCTGAGGCCCACGAGCACCGTTTTGTTACCAATGGCCATGACATCGCCGCCCTCCAAACTGGATTTGCCGAAATCTTCATGGTCGAAAAGCCTGTCATCCCCCTGGGCTGGATACCAATACTCAAATTGAGCTTCTCGGAACATGGGATGGTATTTGTAGATCGTGGCCACATTGATCGATTCAAGCCTGCGAGCGTGCCAGTACATCGGGCTTAAGGCAACGCCGTTGTAGATCCAGCAGGAGGAGTCGCGGGTAAAGAGTGTGTTCGGCAGCGGCGGCAAGATGAAGGGAGATTCATCACAGTAAAGTTCGGCAGCCAGCACCGATCTGGCAGCGAGATGGCCCAGGTCCAGTCCCAATTCTTCGGCGGTCAGTCCTCCTATCAAATGTTGTGCCAGCAGTTTCGCTTCCATCTCGTAAAGACGGGCGCGCACCTCTGCCACTAAACCGACTCCCACCGTCATCTCAGAGACGTTACGATCGACGATCGCTCGCTTGGCTTCGGCACTGTGGGCCAAGGCCTCCGCCAGTAACTCGCACAGATAGTAAACCTCCACACCCCAATCGTACATCGACTCGACAAAGGTATCATGTTCTTTCTGAGCATGTTCGACCCATAAAACGTCGTCGAACAAAAGATCATCTCGGTTCGAGGGTGTCAATCGCCGCAGACTCAAGTCCGGCCGGTGTACAAGCACCTTACGCAGTCTGCCGACTTCAGAATATACGCCAAAGGATTCGGACATAGGTTTGATACTCCATCGTGGTTTTTGTGGAAGAACTCGCGTATACTGACATAGCGAGTTCATGCAATCTACCAATGGCATCAATACATCGTCAAATCCTGGTTGATGTTACCAACGCAGAACCCATCGTTTCACCAGGGCTCGTAGCCAGAGCAATGGCCGTTTGCTGGCTGGAATGGCGGGCCAGACCAGGTTTAGGGCATAATCATTAAACTGTTCGACGCCATCGGCTGTCAGTCGGGCCAGGGGGGCGATGGGGGCGTCGAGGGCGATGCGAGGGGTTGGAGCCAAAACCCAGGCTTGGGATGAAGATCCCAGATCGAGATAGGGCATTATTAGTATGTCGGCGGTTGGCGCCGACTTTGACCCAACTGTGCTATAATCGCAGTATATTTGACAACTAGAAGGCGCCATGAATCCCGATATCCTTTATTCTTTCATCTTATCTATGATCGTGCTCGTGATCAGCATCTCTATTCACGAGTTCAGCCATGCGGTCACGGCCGATTACCTGGGCGATTCGACACCACGCCGTCAGGGTCGCATAACACTCAACCCCGTCGCCCATCTGGACCGGGTTGGCGCCTTGATGATCGTGATGTCATCGCTGGCAGGATTCGGCATCGGCTGGGGCAAGCCGGTTCAAGTCCAACCCCTTAATTTTCGCACCTCTCCCCGTGCAGGGATGGGGATCGTCGCCATCGCCGGACCTGTCTCGAACTTGCTGTTGGCCATCGTTGGTTCTGCTGTCATCCAGCTCTTTCAACCAACAGAGCCTTTGATCGTCCAATTTTTACTTTCATGGGTCGTTATCAATGTGGCGCTCATGCTCTTCAATTTGATCCCGGTCTTTCCTCTCGACGGCTACAACGTGTTTGTTGCCCTGTTGGACACATTAGGACAAAGCTGGTCGCGCAGCCTTGCCGATTTGTGGCAACGACAGGTCCAGTTCGGCCCCATGTTCTTGATCCTGCTCTTGGTCATCGATTGGCAACTCCCTGCACTTTCACCTATTCAATGGGTATTCGGTGTGCCCATGCAGAGTATTTTAGGTGTCTTGTTGGGTTAAGGCTTTTTCAGTAAAATAATGATCCAACTTGACCTGAAAAAGCCTCAAGCGAATTCCTCAATAGCGCAAATCTTTGGATCAGTATTTCTTGGAATTCGCCAAACACCTTCAAACCGAGCATATGTCCAGCCTCAATCCTGTCACTCTCTTATTCTCCTCTTCTCACCGGTCGATTTCGAGTGTGTCGCACCGTCTTAGACAAGGTGTCACAGGTTTGTTGGCGATGTTCCAGCATGTGGATGATTCACCGGCAAAGGTTTTTTTGGGTCCCGAAACCTATGCGCTCTACGCCAACATGAGTAAAGCGGATCGCGCGCATAGTTTGAGGGTTTATCAGCGCTTGCTTGCGCAGAGGCACGATGATACAGACTTGCTGACCGCGGCCTTGCTCCATGATAATGGCAAATCTGCAACGCACTTGAGGGTGTGGCAGCGCTCGCTCAAGGTGTTGCTCAAAGGTCTGTCACCGCAGCGCTGGCGAATGCTCTCTCGGTCAGCCAAACCGGGCACGTGGCGCTACCCATTTTATATTTTGCAAAGCCATCCCTGGCGCGGGTCACAATTTGCAGAACAGGTAGGATGTAGCGAGCGTACCGTGTGGCTCATCTGCCAGCACGAAAATGATCCAGATCCTACTTGTGCAGACCATGCGCTTCTGCAAGCGCTACAGGATGCAGATGCGGTGAGCTGATACCTGGTGTGTGGCGTTTGTTTTGTCGTCAACTGTTAGGCAATACGCACGACCTGACACATCAACCCCTAAAGCAGTCACAACCACGAATAAATCATGCCCGAGATATCTACACATCACATATAAGCGGAGCCAACACCTATGTCACAAATCACCATCATCGGCCTCGGCCTGATCGGCACATCCATTGGCCTGGCACTCAAACAGAATGAGCGCAATTATGTCATTATGGGGCATGACAAGAGCACCGATGCCGCGGCAAAAGCAAAAAAGCGGGGCGTCGTCGACAAAACGAATTGGAATCTTATCAATGCTTGTGAAGATGCAGATCTGATCATCCTCGCCATTCCTGCAGGTGGCATTGCTCCGACACTAGAGGCGCTGAAAGATGATCTCAAGTCGGGCAGTATGGTGATGGACACTGCCACCATCAAGGTCCCTGTCATCGAGGCTGCCAAAGTTTTACCCAATGATGTGCATTTTGTGGGCAGCAATCCTATCCTTATTTCCGGCGCACATCTGACCGTAGACCAGGCCACCCCGCATCTGTTTACAGATATCCCTTGGGCGCTTTGCCCTACCCCCGAAACAGATGCGGCGGCAATAAGTGTGGCATCAGATTTCGTCACAGCTATCGGTGCTTCGCCAGTGTTCCTCGATCCTGCGGAACATGACGGATTGATGGCCGCTGTCGATGGGATGCCTACAGTGCTGGCAGCGGCGGTCTTGGGCGCCACCAGCAAGAACCCAGCCTGGCGAGAAATTCGCCATATGGCAGGCAATCAATTTGGCACCGCAACTTACCTACCCGACTTCGAATCCGAGGATCTGACCGCGGCAGTCACCGCAAATGACGTGAACGTCGCCCAATGGCTTGACTTGTTAATCGACGAACTACAGGGGTGGAAGGCTGACTTGCAGACCGAAGATACCAAAGCCATAAATGAACGCTTCGAACAAGCTATAGATCGCCGCTCACAATGGCTGTCAATGCGAGCTCGCGGTGATTGGGACGAACCAAACCGGCCGGAAGATTCACCTAGTTTTTGGAAACGGCTCTTTTTGGGCGGGGGCAGAGGATAATCTAGTCTTTAACCCAACTGTGGAACCACAACGCCGAATAGAGCATACAGATCTATAGCAATGAGCAATACCAACGTTGCTGTGGTGAATAAGCTCTGCGGCAAAATCGCAAATCGGCTGTGCAGGCCAAGTACGATTGCCGCCAGTAATGCCATGAGCAACGCCCACTTGTCGGGACCCCCTGTTGCCAGTCCTAGCAGGCCCATGATTGCCACGAGCCCAATGGCAACAATAGCTCCCCAACGGCTCCCCTGAGGCGAGAACAGGCCTATGAGGCCGATCGCGAAGGCGATACTAATCGGGACAAGGGCGGGGAAGAGATAGCGACCCTGGTGTTGGACAAAACCGAGGTTGTACCAGAGATAGGTGAGGGCGACGATCAGGAGCTGAATCACTAACAGTGCCAGGCCGCGCTTTTGGTATCCAGACAGTTTAATAGTGCCAAGTCGGCGCCCTAGCTGCCAGAGCATACCCACCACGATCAAAACGCTGAGAATAAACAGCAGTGAATAAACCCGCCCATCCAAAAAAGCACCCACCCAGCCAAAAACTCCCCAGAAAGACTTGAATGTAAAACTCACATAGCGGTCGAGGTAGCCCCCCCAGCTATTGGCCGCAATCCACTCAGCTGTGCGGGGTTGGCCGACAACAACGGCATCGTGCCAGTACAAGCCCAGTGGATCGGTCAAACCATAGACCCTGGTGTTGCGCCGCCACCAGGCCAGGGGTAACAACAAAGGTGGGAGCAACCAGCCCACGCCGTTCAGCCAGGGGCTCCCCTTACACTCTCTGTCTTGGCGGCAACGCCATACATCATACAACCAGACGATGCCGGTCATGGGTAGCAATATGTAGGCTTGAAATTTCGTCAGCATACCCAAACCGACCACAATACCGGTGATAATCCAGGCACGGGCACGCCACTCACCATGTTTGAGGTGTCCAAGCAATCTGTAGACACCGAGGGCGATGAGTAGCTCTGCCAGCGTATCATTGTTAATCGATGCCATCATCGCCAGGTGCATCGGCAGGAAGGCGGCAAATCCAGCAGCTAGCGTGGCAATGTGAGGATGGGAGGGAAATAGCCGTCGGGAGCTGGCCCACACCAGGATGACGACCCCCGCCCCAAGCACAACCCCTAACAGCCTTAGTGCCTGAACGTTTCGAGAAATATCGAGATGATTGGTCAGCCGATAAACAGGTGAGGCAAGCCAATAGTACAATGGCGGTTGATGCCCCTCGTAACGGATACCATCGATAGACATATCGTCCGGGAATTTCTGAGCCTTGATCGCTTCCAGATAGGCCTGATCATAATCCCCTTGCTGCAGAACCGGTAAACGTGCATTTGTTGCAACCTGGCGGAGGTAATTGTAGTGAGCGGGTTCGTCGGGCGCTTGCCAGATGGGTGTAAACAAGACATACAAGCATCCCAGCAATAAATAGACCGCGAGAATAAGCCCCAAAGGGATGTATCGTTGCACCTGATCACGGCGACGGGTGTTCACAGATCAGGCCTTATGCCACAACCGGGGTGGGCGCACTACTGCGGACGATATCAGCCCCCAATGCCTGCAACTTCTCGGTCAGGTGTTCATAGCCGCGATCGATCTGGCCTACATTGGCGATGATGCTGGTCCCCTCTGCGGCCAGTGCGGCGATGACCATTGTCATACCGGCACGGATGTCTGGACTCGAGACTGCCTGGCCATAGAGTTGCGAAGGCCCCACCACCACGGCCCGGTGCGGATCGCACAAAATGATGCGTGCCCCCATATTGATTAACTTGTCTACAAAAAAGAGACGACTCTCAAACATTTTCTCGTGGATGAGCACAGTGCCCTGCGCTTGCGTGGCCACAATCAAGGCGATAGAAAGAAGATCGGCGGGGAAATGGGGCCAGGGCCCGTCGTCGATCTTGGGCACTACCCCGCCCTGATCCATTACAACACGGAGATCTTGCTCACTGCCCACCACCAATTCGTTGCCATCCAACCAACAGTTGACACCCAACCGTTCACGAAAGACGTAAAGCACCATGCGCAATTCAGTAGAGATGACATCTTTGATACGAAGTTCACCGGGAGTGACCGCCCCAAGACCCAGGAATGAGCCGATCTCGAGCAAATCAGGTCCGATTTCAAATTCGCCACCACGCAAGCGCGCCGCTCCTTGCACAGTGAGTGTATTGCTACTTATACCATCGATACTCACACCCATGCCACAAAGCATGCGACAGAGGTTTTGCACATGCGGTTCAGAGGCAGCATTGCGGATAATCGTCTCTCCGGGTGTAAGCGCTGCAGCCATAAGTGCGTTTTCGGTAGCGGTGACACTGGCCTCATCCAGCATCATGTCTGTGCCCCGCAAGGCGTCCGACTGGATGATCAGGCTATGTGTGACCGGATCATGATTGATTTTGGCGCCCAATGCCTCGAAGGCCAGAATGTGGGTGTCGATACGCCGGCGTCCGATGACATCACCCCCAGGTGGAGGTAGTTCGACCTGCCCCAGGCGGCCAAGCATGGGTCCGGCCAGGAGAATCGAGGCGCGGATACGGAGACAGAGTTCCGACGAAAGCTTGCGGGTTTCGATATTTTCGGCGTGGAGGGTGATGGAGCTGCCGCCGTTGGCGATAACGCGCACGCCAACATCTTGGAGCAAGCGCAGGAGCGTATCGACATCGCCGATACGCGGGACATTGTGCAGTGTTACCGGTTCGTCGGTCAGCAAACATGCAGCCAACATGGGCAGGGCTGCGTTTTTGTTACCGGCAATCTTCACTGCACCCTGAAGTGGCTTGCCACCATTGATAATAAAACGATCACTCATAGGTATATTTCTATTTGATGATTAGGCTTACCAGTTCATATGAACTCAGCCGAGAATTATGCAAAAGTTGTCTAGACAGTGCACAGATCCTAAAACAAATTGGTTCAACAGGATCTCAGGGGGTTGACAAATCGGAAGGTCTTGGCGGCACAGCCGTCAGGTGAAATCCATGCGATTTGGTGCCATTGACATCTCATTTGAGCCAATTTTATTGTCAACCCCCTGAGATCCCAAAGAGCCAACAAATCTTCTACCGAACACTTTGATGAAATGTCATTCTGAACTGGTTATGCGAGCCAATACATATCGAAGAGACGCAGCATTCAGCGTGGAAACAGCTACTGATGAGGTTAGACTGGAAGTGAAGAATCTCCACGTTGATTTCGTGCGAGACCCTTCACGGGCAATACATCGTCCTGTGAGTTGCGTGTTTAGTCCGTTCAGAGTCTGCCCTGAGCCTGTCGAAGGGGTGATACAATGGAGAAAGTGTCCGATAGCATATCTCGGTTTTGGGGCTACGCCAGTTGTGAATCTAGTCGTGCTTTAATAGAATGCAACTTGAATTTTACATTCTCACCCTGTGAGACAGGAAACAAATGGTTAGCCTTAAGTCTTGATTCTGCCCAAATAGCTGTTCTTAACCAATCTTTACGTTTAATTCGATAATTGCTAACACTATCACCTGGATATTTTGTGTTGTTATTAATAATACAATTCCTGTGAACCGAGATGGTTTCTTTTGCCAAAGTTACAGATTCCTTCAATAAGTTAATGACTATTGCAATATCTTTACAATATACCTTCTCTGGCACAATTTTACCTTTTTCTGTAATATTGTGTTTATTTCGGCATGGAATTGTTAAACTGATGATATTTGGACATTTTCCAAATAAAGTGTAAGCTGTCGCATTGCAGTTACTGATAAGAGGGGCATGTTGAATTTGTGACATACTTATATCTGCTGCATGTAGTACTAGTGATTCCGATAAATTGGGTCTACCATTGACAAGATATACTAACTCATTATCTGCTACTCGTATCACTGGTCCGTCAGTGTATGATGGTCTGCAATTTATAATTTGTTTAGTTTCATTGGTAAAGCCAACGGACGCGGCTTCCAATACAATAATATTTGTATTATCATCAATTATCCCAAAAGGGGTGTATCCTCGCCTAGCAATTAGAGTGGCTGATACTTGCTTGATTTCCTCCAATTTCGTGAATACGAAAATTACATCTGCAACTGGATTTGTTTGACATAGCCATTCAATCATAGCAAGTGATACAGCAGTTACTGCTTGGTTGTCAGCTGAACGCATCCAAAGTTCGTTACCAAATATGCCCGTTTGTAATGATAAAACAATTTGACCATTTGGAGAAAGTTCTGTTCCTTCTGCGATAACTTTGGCGTATAAGTTTGATTGTTGGTAACTGAGATCAGACAGGATACCATCTCCCACTTTTGATCCATTAGGATCATGAATTGCAACAGGGAATGGTAATTCTTTTCCGATTAACGGAAATATTCCAGGTGTACCGATTGAACCAATAGCTTTTGCAAACGACAAATCCTGAATAACAAAACCAGGGTGATCAATGTGAGTGTCAATCAACAGTTTAGTCTGCGCAGTACCATTGTTGAAACGAGCGTACAGAGCTAGGTGATCCTCTTTGACTTCCAATTGAGGACTGTATCTATTTAATCGTCTTCGTAACACATTCTGAATTTGCGATGTACAGTACGGAGCATTAGGATATTGATCGAGATCAAGAGCCGTTGTTATTGCTAAATCAAACAAGGACGGTTGAATATGAAAGTTATTAGAAATTACCATGACCTTAACCACAACATGCAGCTAGCTGTCCTGAATTTGCTAACAAGGGAATTTTACGACCCAGCGAATTTTGAAAAAGGCATTTCCGCATTTACAAACTCTATTGAACAAAATAACGAACATGTGATATGTTTGCTTATAAATGAGACAGTGGTAGGTGTCACAAGTTATAGGACTTATGATTGGTTGCGCCTGCCAGCACAATTGTACATCCAAGCTAGATTTAAAGAAAATAAATTATCTGCGATTCGCCTTCAACATTTTTCAGACTTGTTGACGCATTGCAAATTAGGGCACAATTACTTAGAGGCTGTAGAGTTGGCCTATTCAGTTGTTGATAAAGAGTACCGAGGTCAAGGGTATGGACGAATTCTATATGTCGAGCGGCTAAGAAGAGTCACACAATTGCCTGACCCCAATAGCAAGTTAATATTTAACATTGCACGCAGTGATTTTGCAGGAACAGATTTACGCAGAAAATTGTTAGAGGTACTATTACAACATGAAAAGAGAGTGCATGGTCAATTTGAGGATGGACATACTATTGTAAAAGGGGTATGGATGGACGCGAGTGAAATTAGTCCAATGCTCGGTGTAGATATTACCTCTTTAACTCCGTTAGACGGATCGGTTGCAATAGTTCATCAAGCGCAGAAATACGGGCTTCGTTTTGTTGGGTACTATACTAATCTGTCACCTGTCTATGCCGAATACTTACCTGAAATCGTGATTAAATTTCAAAAGTAATTCATGCTGTCTCATAGATGGATATTCAAGGTGAATATTATCCACCAATCTCGCGCTAACCCCTGCGTGCAACAGCTAGGACTTAGGCCAAAATAACCGATGGAACTACGTCCGCAACCGACGGTAGAATTCCGCAAGTTGTTTAATCCGCAGTCCTTAGTTCAACACACGACCCTCAGTGTATCACCTGCTGAGACATTCAACCTACTGGCGGCATTACCGTTGCGAACGGCCACTTCGATCAGACCGCTGCTGCCTGTCAGAACGACGAGTTGTCCAGGCATAACATTGCCGTAGGCAAGATGGAACCCTGAGATCGAAACACCTCCAATCTTAAATCGCCACTCCTCTCTATTCATTAACCAGTTGCCAGGAATGTTACTGACGAGATTTCCAAAATGATCGGCGTACAGGATCTGACCTGAGATAGAGCCGTCAGCAAGTTGTTTGGGTTCTGGCAGGTCCATGCGGATTGGATCATGCACTTCTGGCCCCAGGTGATGGGGGGATACGCCAGATGCAACATGGGCAGCAACCGCTGCGAAGATATCTCGACCATGGAACGTGCTGCTCACAACTGGCAGATGGTACGCTGGGTCTGACAATAACCGAACTTCTTTGACATTTTCGTGATCATAGACATGGGTAAAAATACCATTGTCGGGCCCGATATAACGAGCGCTATCAGTAAAGACGCCAATTGGACGTCGATCAGTTCCCACGCCTGGGTCTACGACCGCGACATGAACGGTATGTCTCGGAAAGAAGGGCAACGCCCTGCCCAGCACATACAGGGCCTGAATGATATTTTGCGGGACGATTTCATGTGTGATATCGACGATTTGGGTTCGGGGCAACACGCCTAATATGACGCCTTTCATGCTCGCTACATAGGCATCGCTTCGGCCAAAATCTGTGGTCAGGGTTATGATGGGGTATGCCGTACGGCGTTTGTCAAGAAGGTGCGTCATTTTATATTGAGACCGGTCGCCACCAGCAAGAAGGGATGGGGTGGAATTAGATTGTAACGTTCGCCCGCAGCGTAGGGCAAAAATACTCTATGGGCTATCATGGCACTCGCGTAACCATGTAGCGAAGCTTCGCCTCAAATCGTTAGGCGAAGTCCCAAAGAGGCCCGCGACCCTAACCTGGTATCCTGCGTATAGTTGTATGAAAGATAGGAAAAATCAAACTGGCCGATCAATAATCACGGCCACTTTTTTGGAGGTCACATGGCAACTGAAACTTATCACACCCCTATTGATCCCTCAGATACAGCGTCTGAAATTCAAGTCGTTGCGTCAGAACAGACGAATAGCAACGCTGGGACAAAAACACGTACCAAGCGGCGCACGCTTTTCAGGCATCCTTCTGATAAACGTCTGGCGGGCGTTTGTGGCGGCATTGGTGACTACTTCGACATCGATCCCGTCTTGATCCGTATTCTCTGGATTCTGGCAGCCCTGGCAACCGGTGGTGCAGCTATCCTCGCTTATGGCTTGCTATGGCTGGTACTCCCGGTGGGTACCATGAAGGAAGGGCAGCAAGAACCGGCTGCGATTAATATTGGCTCAGAGAACATGGGCTGGGTAGCCTGGGTTCTGATAGGTCTTGGCGCCCTCTGGCTGCTGTCTAACACCGGCATCCTCCCCAGTCTGTGGAATGGCGTTTGGGGCGTGTTGAGCGTTCTTTTCTGGCCGGCGGTATTGATCGGCGGCGGTATCTTGATCCTGCGTAATCTGAAGGGTGATGATACTCTGTCTCAAGATGTACGAGATCGTGTTCCTGACAGCGAAACCGTGAAACAGAGTATCAAAGACTCACGCCAACGCATTCCCTTCAAGCGCACTTCAGACGATCGAATCTTACTTGGCGTCTGCGGCGGTCTGGCACGAACACTCAACATCGACCCGGCCATCGTTCGCATCTTGTGGGCGCTGTTCAGCATCGGTAGCATGGGTACCGGCGTCATCCTTTACGTGCTCCTGGCCATCATCTTGCCAGAAGATCAGCCTACCGAAATCGAAGCGGTTGAGGGCGAAATTCTCGATCCAGTGGCTTAACAAACTTCTCCTTCCCGAATCTAGTCCCTCTCGATTTTCGACCCAACTTATAGACCCTGCGCTCCGTGCGGGGTCTATTTTGTTATCTGTACTGTGCAGTAATCAGATTGGCGCAGCGCCGCAACATGAGTATTAGGTCGCGGCACTCGCTAACTCGATTGACACACTACTACAGGACATGCTATCATCTCCTAGCTTATTCGAACAGGTACATTCGTTACACCGTCATTTATCGCAACCCCCCAACATCCTGCTCAACCCGGGCAGCTTTACCCTCTAGCTATCCCAGACACGGAGAGCCATCTCCGTGTCTCTTCTTTTTAGAGAGGCAGCAAGTATGACCAAATACATCTTTGTGACCGGCGGTGTCGTCAGTGGGCTCGGAAAGGGCGTAACAGCCGCCGCTATCGGACGTTTATTTCGCAGCCGCGGCATCTCCGTGGCGGGTCAAAAACTGGACCCCTATCTCAACGTGGATCCAGGCACCATGAGCCCGTACCAACATGGCGAGGTCTTCGTTACGGACGACGGCGCTGAAACCGACCTTGACCTCGGCCATTACGAGCGATTCACAAGTGTCAATGTCACCCAGTCCAGCAATGTGACCAGCGGTCAGATCTACGCCGAGGTGATTGGCCGTGAACGTCGTGGTGACTACTTGGGCGGCACGATTCAGGTGATCCCACATGTTACCAACGAGATCAAAAGGCGCATAGGTATGGTCGTGCGTGAGACCAATGCCGAGGTGATCTTGATCGAAGTAGGCGGCACAGTCGGGGATATCGAAGGACTGCCCTTCCTAGAAGCACTACGGCAGATGCGAAAAGATGCTGGCAGAGAAAACACAGTCTACATCCATCTCACGCTCCTGTCTCATTTGGGGGCCACCGATGAGCTTAAGACCAAACCGACGCAGCACAGTGTGCGCGAACTGCGCGGCATCGGTATCCAGCCTGATGTAATCTGTTGCCGCTCAGATCATCCTGTCGACGACGAAGTACGGGATAAGATCGCGCTATTCTGCGATGTCGAGCCACGGGCGGTGATTCCATTGGTCACAGCCAAGAGCATTTATGATGTACCCCTTACCCTAGAAGGTGCAGGACTTGGCGATTTTCTAGTCGAACGATTGAATTTAGAAGCTTCACCTCCCGATCTTAAGCCATGGAAAGAACTGGTCGAACGTATTCATAGACCCAAACCGACCGTACGCGTGGGGCTTGTCGGCAAATATGTGGCATTGCAGGACGCCTACATGAGCGTGCGAGAGGCTCTCTTTCATGCCGGTTTAGAAAGAGACCATAGTATAGATATCGAGTGGATTAACTCTGAAGACCTTGAGCGGGGGCGCGAAAAAGAACGACTGGAGCGGGTGCATGGCATCGTCGTGCCGGGTGGATTTGGGTATCGTGGAATCGAAGGAAAGATCATCGCTGCAGGATATGCGCGTCAACACAAATTACCCTATCTGGGCCTCTGTTTGGGCATGCAGGTCATGTGTATCGAACTGGCCAGGCAGATTTATGGCTCTGACGAACCCAACAGCACTGAATTCGACCAGCGTACGCGCTACCCGGTCATCGACCTTATGGCCGACCAACGTGACATCGTAGAAAAGGGTGGCACCATGCGTTTGGGACTTTACCCCTGCCAGTTGCAGCCAGGTACACGAGCAAAACAAGCCTATCAGACCGATCAAATCGAAGAGCGGCATCGCCATCGCTGGGAATTCAACAACGCTTACCGTCAAATTCTCGGCAATGGAGGCTTAATCTACAGTGGTTTGAGCCCAGATGCCCATCTCGTCGAAATCGTAGAATTGGCTGATCACCCCTTTATGTTGGGCAGTCAATTCCATCCTGAATTCAAGTCCCGACCCGCTGCGGCTCACCCTCTGTTCGCAGCATATATCACGGCAGTGATCGAAAGAAAAGAAAGCCGGCCTGAACTCGAAGGCATAGATACTTCCCTTCTTGAAACGGATAGCTAGCTGGATGTCGTTCTGCAATTAAGAGCATGAATATGATATAATGCCACTCCACCGAAGGAGCGAGCAACTTATTCGTTCCTGGGAAAAACACCTTCACTTCTGGAGTCGTCAATGTCAGGACATAGCAAATGGGCAAACATCAAGCGGCGTAAATCCGCAGTAGACATTCAACGTGGCAAGGTTTTTACAAAAATCGCGCGCGAGCTACAAGTTGCGGCCAGGGCGGGTGGCTCTGACCCCGACATGAACATACGTTTGCGATTGGTATTAGATAAAGCAAAAGCCGCAAATATGCCCAAAGACAATATCGAGAGAGCGATCGCGCGCGGTGCAGGCACCGAAAAAGGTGTTGATCTCGAGGAGATTACCTACGAGGGCTATGCAAACAATGGTATCGCCGTCATGGTCGATGTCTCGCTTGACCAGATAGTCGGCCAAACGCTCCAACACCACGATCCGATCAAAAACGCCGTCAAAGACGCCGAGCCACCGGTTCGCCGTGACCACAGTAGTCGGCGTGAATTCGGCACGCAACCGCACGTGTGAGCGTCCGAAGGTACACCAAATCACCTCGAAACACCGCCAGGTCGCCGGTGCCAACGCGCCACCTGCGCGTTTGCATCCTCTCTCAACCGGACCGTTAGCCTCTCTACGATGGATTCAACCCCCGCAGCCAAACGGCGTTCGACTAGCGGAATAGTCCAGCCAATTCTGTACGAACTGTCCGGAGATTCGCCGGCCACCGCACGGCCACAGAAGGCACTCCGTG
>PIVW01000570.1 GCA_003353825.1 Chloroflexota bacterium | reverse complement strand
AACTGATCGTTTTCAAGGCATTCATCCCTATTTTTGTTCGATATTTGCCCTGTTGTGGGGTGAATTTGGTCACGAGTCTGCCACAAAGAGCTTTCTTCAATTTTGGCGAAGGTATTGATGAATCCATATCATATGCTTCCGTCAGATAAGGGGGCCCCAGAATTACAACGCTCCCAAAACCTCAGTCCTACGTGAAGCGTAAAACGTGAGGATTTAGGCGTAAAATCACACTGTGATGGCATGCGCTATCGAATCCATTATAGGCACAATAGGGACGGTGTCCAATATTCACACCAATCTTCGGTCTTGCTAACATTGTATCCTCTCGACATAAGATGTTGATCTTCACTCCAGCACCTGCTTTAGAGATGTGCTTGGCCGAGCTACTGCTGAGGTAAGAATCGCAATCAGTGAGGAGGTGATCCAGAAGCGAAAACTAGACCCGTTGACAATGATACACTGTTTTATCGCCATGTAATCGAGTTCTGCACTTCTGCATATGATATGGATCATGGCGACAAGGGAACGTATCAATTAGATTTGAAGCAGGGTTTATATACGCTGATTCTTAGATGACAAAACCCTGGTAGAATCCACAGCTTTGAATATATCATCTTTCCTGTGCATGGAGCTTGGCACAGATTCTCTGCTTAAGTGTTCGGCAGTCGTCATAATGATGCTCATTTTGTTCAACCTCTCATGACCTGTGATGGAAAAAATGTTGTATAGTAAAAGAAGAACCCTCTTAAATGCCAGTTTAATTGCTATCGTAGTGGTCCTACAAGGCTGTGCTAAACCACCGACAAATGGAAGCCCGGCAAGTATGAACCCTGAATCACCGCAAATTGAGCGACTTCTTGAAGCGCACCCTTGCCTGCCAGCGGATGATGGAACGAGAGAGGGATATCATTATCCGGGTGATGACATTTGGTTACCAGAATGCGAAAACCCGCTGGCTCGGGAGTATTGGCGTGTGTTTCTTCAAAGTGAAAAGAGCGCTTACATTATCCCACGCCCTGATGGTGTTTCAGAACTGCAGCCAGTCTGCGCTGACGAGGGGCACCCCTTGCGCGGTCTAATAGACCACTATCTGCTATGTTCGGCTGCAACTAGCGCTTCTCAGCTAGACAAAGTGAATAACATGTTGCCAGAAGATGCACTACAATTGACCCATTACTTGCATGTACAATTACGCTTCCGTATCAAGGATGATGGGGCTGGCATTACACCGTTTCCGATGCCCGCAGACATAATTGCTGCATGTGATTTACATCCCCAAATAAACTCCGTTGATCTTGGCGAATTGTGTGATAGAGAACGTAGTCGGCTCGAAAGTGGGCATGACATTGGGTACATTTATTCTGGAGATGCGGCGATTGAACTTGTTGAGTTATTGAACGAGCTTTATGGTGTTCACTGATTGTGTCTCAATACCTGGGATTGATTAACCCGCTCCTTACTATCGATGCCCCACCCGTTGACCAAGCGTTTACCTTCTGCTCGACCATATGCCATCGCAAAGGCGCCTGATCAGCCACACAGATATTCTTCTCTGTGCTAGAGGTCTTGAAGCACAAAAGTCGTTGCATTGAGTCAAGTTTTTCAGGTCGGACCCTTGACGCCAATACAACTCGTCGGTCTGAGGCAAAGCCTCGCTTCGTGGCGACTTCAAACGAGTCCGCAATTTGCATGGGCTACTGCTCCGCTCATCCAGCGTAGCAAATGCCCGCAGTGCAGGCTATGTTTCATGGCAGATGATATCATGGAGGTTCACCATCGTGATGGTAATCGACAGAACAACAACCTCCCCAATCTGGATCTGCTCCATGCCCACTGTCATGATGAAGCTCACCGCACGAGATACTCATGACAAGAGCCAGTCGTCTGAGGAGCCGTGTGAGGGGAAACTCTCACGCACGGTTCTGTAGTGTCGGGAGGACGGGTGACCATCCTCCCGACCATAATGATGGTCAACGGCACCAATCCGTAAAATCAGCGCCGGGTCATCAGCTAAATTATACCGAACTGAGTCTACCTACTAGCTCCCTGCAAAGCATAGCCTACAATCGCTCCACTGCATCAGCGGCAGTCCTGATACCTCCCAAGACCTGCATGTCCTCGGCCAAAGCCTGGGCGTTTTCTTTGAACTCTGAGAGCGACAATAGGTCCGAGATGATCAGGGCGGCGCTCTCGTGCGTGAAATCCTTAGGACGGATACCATATCCCACCTCCGCCTGGGTCACACGCGCGGCCTGAGGGAATTGATCCCCGGCGTGGGGGATCACCACCTGAGGCAGAGCGTGCACCAGCGCCGCATGCGTGGTGCCCACACCACCATGGTGCACCACTGCGGCCAAGTCCGGGAAAACCTGGCCATATGCCACCCACTCTTCTATCTTGGTGCGGCCGGGCGGCGCCTCCCGCAGGCTGGCGAGTAACCCAGGCGCGCGTTTACCGGTGACAGCCAGTGCCTGACCTCCGGCCATATGTGTACCCTCGCAAGCCAAGCGGAAAAAGGTCTCGTCATTGGCATAGGTCGAGCCCAAGGTCACAAGAACGAGTGGTTTTTGAGTCTGTGATGGCGGAGCGTGCGTTGCTGCCAAACCGCCGCAGAATACGGTCTGTCTGGCTATCACAGGCAGGTCGCTATACCAGGGTCGACAAAAGAAATCGAGATGGAGGTCGGGTGAACGTGGCATTCCCCGAGAAATATCCCAATAGTTTCCCTCGACCCCCGCCATTCCGCATAGTTTGCGGATGGCATCACTGGCCGGTCCCTCCGAGTTTACGATCGGCAGGGCCGGACGTCCGACCATGATAAGGGGGATGGACTGCGTTTCTGCCAGGAGGGCAGCGGCGGCCGCAAAGGGTTCGCTCAGGATCACGTCAGGTTGAAACGCATCTGCCAGAGCGAGCAAAGACTGTAGGGCAGCCAGAACGTTTTCTGGATCGAGCCAGACCTGAAGCGCTCTTGTTTGGCGCGCTTGCTGGCGCTGTTGCGGGCTGAGATCGGGCGAAAGTGGGGGTATAGAGTGCTGCCAGCCTGTGTGGGGGAGGGCTTTAAATTCAACGCCCGCTGTCGCCACCTGCTGCTCAACCCTTGCTCCGCTTGCCCAAAGCAATGTGTGCCCCCGCCTTTTCAATTCAGTTGCCGTCGCCAAATAACCACCCCAATCGAGATGGCCAGGTAAATCGATAGAAAAACAGAGTATTCGCATTGCCTACCCTCTCGTTTGGGCTGGTACATCGTGATGCAAGTAGCTGTGCGGTTCGTAGTAGGCGATGCATCGTCGTGATAGGTGCACAAAAGCGCTAAAACGCTTACTACAAACTGTCTCCTTGCTTATGCCGCTTTGTACTAGTACCTCACCACATTGATTCTGATGGATGAAGCACATATGTCAATTATCATTTGGAAGATATTAAGGATTTGGATACAAACGTTTAAGTTTATTGCGGGCATGAGGAATCGTGAAT
>PIVW01001269.1 GCA_003353825.1 Chloroflexota bacterium | reverse complement strand
AGTCAAAACCGAACAACGCCTGCATGCGCTTACGCTGGATGACCAGATTATCAAATGGCGAGAGTATTTTAAGCTTGCTGCGAGCCAGCGGTTTGCTCAGCAACTCCAGTGAAGCTGGCAAGGCATAATAGTGATTGGCACCGACACTGATCTGTAGCAATTCTCCGTTCGAAACCATTTCCTGCAAGGCAGTAGAAACAAGCGGTTTGGTGTTTTTCAGCAGATAGGTTATTTCAGAAGACTGTCCCAGTCCGTTTGCCTGCAGGTACCGGGTAATCAGAAAACGAGCATATTGCTCCGGACTGGGCAGCGTGGTGTCAGTACCTTCAGGTAATACCCGTTCGGTGAGATCATAAACCTTGTGAAAATTAGTTCGGTAAGGAACCATGAGCTTACCCTGCATAAACAGGTTTTCCAAAGCGCGTTTGGCGGGTTTGCTCCGCCAATCACCTGTCTTTTTACCGGTATGTTCAAAGTCTTTAGCCATCAATGGTCCTTCGGCAGCAATGCGCTTGAGCACCGATTTCATCAGCCGCTCATCGCGTTCATACCAGTGATTCTGATCACCGTTTGCAATTGCCTGTTTGCGGCGCAAGCTGAACCGGTAGTCGCGCATGGGCAAGAAGGCGGCAGCATGAGACCAGTATTCAAAAACCTGTTTATCGACAACCAGTTGGTCGAGGTGGGAGGTGTTGTAGCGAGGGTTGCGATTCCACAGGGTATGGTGATGGGCGCGCTGAATGGCGGAGATAGTATCGATCTGGATGTAACCAAGGTGTTCAATAGCTGACAGTGTGGCTGCAATGGAACTGCCGGTTTGTTTTGCCGGTGGCAGCCTCTGTGA
>PIVW01001268.1 GCA_003353825.1 Chloroflexota bacterium | reverse complement strand
TCAGGTGATTGCACAGTATAACGTCGTTCGATGGCAACGTTGGACCAACCGTGCGTTATTCAACGATGAGGACCGGCTGATTGCTTACCAGGGTATAGGCGAGGATATCACTGATCGCAAAAGGATCGAGGAAGATCGGGAGCGCCTGATGTCGGCCATTGAACAGGCAGCAGAAATCATCGTCATCACGGACAGCGAAGGTACGATACGGTACGTCAATCCGGCCTTCGAGCGGATTACGGGCTACACGAGTGAGGAATCCATCGGTCAGAATCCGCGTATTTTAAAAAGCGGCGAGCACGATGACGTGTTCTACAAGGAGATGTGGGACACGCTAACAAGCGGAGAGACATGGAGCGGTCGCCTTACCAATAAACGCAAAGATGGCACGCTCTATACGGAAGAAGCAGTCATTTCGCCGGTGCGCGATGCCTCGGGCCGGATTGCCAGCTATGTGGCGGCCAAACGGGATGTCACCAATGAGATGAAACTGGAGGAGCAGGTGCGCCAGGCCCAGAAGATGGAATCCATCGGCAACCTGGCAGGCGGGGTTGCCCATGATTACAACAATGCCCTCAGCGTGATCATCGGTTTTACCGAACTGGCGATTGAGGACGTTGATCCTTCGGGACCGTTGCGCCCCAATCTAGAAGAAATCCTTACAGCAGCCAAACGGGCTGCAGACATCACCCGGCAGTTGCTGACATTCGCCCGCAAGCAGACCATCGTCCCCAGGGTACTTGACTTAAACGAAAACGTGGAAGGGATGCTCAAAATGATCAGGCGACTCATCGGTGAGGATATTGATCTTGCCTGGCTGCCGGAGAGCGGCCTGTGGCCCGTCAA
>PIVW01000569.1 GCA_003353825.1 Chloroflexota bacterium | reverse complement strand
GTGTCATCTTGGCGGCTGCTATTCATGACTATCGCCATCCTGGAGTGAATAACGCGTTTCTGATCAAAACTGAAGACATGTTAAGCATCACGTACAATGATCAAAGCGTATTGGAGAGTTTCCATGCTTCAGAGGGCTATAGGGTCCTTCGTCATCCCGACTACAATATATTCAAATGTTGGGAGAAAAAAGATACTGTGGTATAAATAGTAGCCTTTTCTGACTGTAATTACACAATCTGTGGTAGAAGAAATCATCACCACCATTTAAGGGCTTGATCCATCAGTCCAATACAAACTTTCCGTCTTTGTTACCTAAGTAATTGTACTTGCTCTCTCCCTCCTCAGAGCTTTAGGGCGACGTTTATCAAGTGTATACTTGCAACAGATTTATCTCAATCATTTGAGTACATCAGCAAGTTCCAGAGTGCGATTTCTACAAATCAACGAGTGGGGCAACCCCCCCCCCCATTCATACCACTGCATTTATACCAGTTGTAGGACAGTAGCAGTTCAAATGGTGGTGTAAATGTACACTAATCATACATTCCATTATTAGGAAGTGAAGGAATCACCAGCTGGACAGGTGGTCCTCTTGCAAATGATCTTGAAAGTTTCGGATGTGTCACACCCTGCTAGACCATGGGACATCCATTTGAAGTGGTCCACATTAGTTACAGAAGAGTTTTGTCGCCAAGGAGATAGAGAAGCTGAAACAAATATGCAGATATCACCTCTCTGTAACAGAAACGAAGTGGTAAGCGTCGGAGTAGTTTTAGGTGTTTCAGTGCTTTTCAAACATGATAAAAACTAATATCATCCATACAGCATGTTGTTTGCTGCCTGTTCAACCTCACTAACTACCTTATCTACTGATTGTTGTTAATGTTTGCTGCTTTCTTTTCAGAATCTACCCAAAAGTCAATGCAATTTTATTGACTTTATAGTTCGCCCATGCCTATCGGTTCTGTGTTGCTTTTGTCATGCTGATGATCTAACAGCACGATTAAACACCAACTACGTGAAGTGGAAGACTTTATTAGAAATTGAAGACAAGGGCAAGGAACATTGTAAATAGTAGAGTGTTTCCTTCAAAACACAATTGGACAAGGCGGCAGCAATGGTGTAAGATAGATATGCTATCCGTAAGCAAATGTTTACCTCGACCTAGCAGAACACCTTTAAACATCAAACATACGCATGACCGCAAATTGTTGCACTGCAAGACCCTCCTATTATTATAGAATAGGTGAAAAAGTTTGAGTACTATCATATATGTTTTTGCAAAGGCTACATTTTTGTGTGTGTATGTATGTGGAAGTTATTTTCTTTAACCTTAATAGAGCAATGCAACTACTTGGTGAGTAGCAAGAAAATATATCCGGTAGGCATGCCTCGTACGCGTGCCCATACCAACAACCATACCAAATGAATTGGGCCTTAACTAACTAAATGTCATCACACTCGTGTATTTTTACTTCACTATATATTTTAACTATTTAGTAAAGTTATAATTAGAGGTTGAAGCGAAATAAACCGGGTGGGTAGAAATTTACGTTGCTCGTGTTTTTTTTACTGAAAATTTCAACGTAACGTCCACAAAATGTAATCCACGAGCGGTTACATTTTGTGGACGACGCAAACCTCGTAACACTCACAACACCACACACACCTCTGCAACAGACAGACCATGGAATTCGACGGAACTACGCATGCTCAACCACCGGGGGTTAAGCAAAAGAGGCGCAAGAAACGCAAATTGGTGGCCAAACCCGAGCCGATCGCACCCGGCCAAGTCGTGTCGGAGCTGATCTCCGTCGTTAGGTGTTCTCTGGCAGGCGTCGTGCGTCGATGCGACTTCCTCACTCTGCTGGAACAGGTCGTGGTGGCCGCCAATCAGATGAAGAAGCGCGTGTCGATGCTGGCCAAAGAACTTCTGCTGGCCAAACTCGCAGCCAGCGATCCGTTGCCCGCGCTCGACCAGTGCTTCTTCTCTGGGCTCTACACGTCGCTGCGCAGCGGCAAGTGGAAACACGGGCATGACGCAATCCTCGCCAGACACCGGGTCGCAGACCCCGGCCTGGGCGGCGTGATGTCGCAGGTCATGGCCCTGGCAGCCAAGAAGATGGCTGCGGAAGTAGACACACACTACCGCAGCCACTTCGAGCGGTTTTATCGTCGGTGGAAACGCGAATGTTGCGAGGACGACCAGAATGAAGACCTGCTCTACTTTCTGGACCCCGAGGACACGCGGCTCGAGACGCTGATAGAGGCTGCGTGGGCCATGCGCCGCGACCTCGAGCAGCGAGAGGCACGCGGATTTGCGCTGTTCCCCGAAGCCAGCACCCAAGTCTCGTACGTGACGCTGGATGCGACGTGTGTGGCGTACCTGTACCGCACGCTCCACCCGCAATCGTTCCGCGAAGACGGAAAACAACCAGGGACAACCAGAGCCAAGCCTATCAACGACGTGACCGCCGAGCACGGACCCGAGATCTTTGCCGAGCTGTTCGACCTACCCAAAATCCGTCGTATGAGGCGAACGCACCACTTTCGCTATGCGTTACAGACGGACGGCGTCGGCGTAGCGCTCAGCTTTGGGCGGTGGGTTTATTCGACCCCAAAGTCCGATAAAAGTGACGGCAAGAGAATGAAGCGCAAGACCCAAAAGTCAAGCGCTGTGACAAAATCCGTCACGGATCTCCTGCCCGGCTTCGCATACAGCGCCAAGAATAAGACACTGGCGTCACATGCGGAACTCAAGGCCACCACCGTGCGGTGCGTGGATCCTGGCGTCCGTCGAACCTACACCTCGGTCGATCTGCTGACGGGTGAACCGGACGTACGCACTTCAGTCATGAAGTCGCGGTCGTGGCAGAGCCGCACGCGAGCCAAGGTCCACGGCGCCAAGATGAAGCGCTTGCACGACGCAGAGCTCAGCGCGGTGCAGGGGCAACTCAACACAGTCCCGTTCCGCATGTCGTCCAGCGCCGCGTGCTACGCGAGGTACGTGGACGGCATCCTGCAGCATTGGGATGCACTGTGGGCGTTCGCGACGCAGCGCAAGCTGCGGTTTCGCGCGTCCGTGGACACCGAGCGCACACTCGATCGAGAAGTCGATCGAGTGTGTCTACCGCGTGTCGGCGACACCCACACACTACTTGTGTACGGAAACAGGGCATCGAAAAACTTTTTTGGTAAGACCAAGCAAAATGTTAAGGGTCCGGCCCGCAAGCTGTTTGACACAGCTGTCTGGAGCAAGAAAGCCGTGTGCGTGTGGGCGGACGAGTTCCGCACGTTATAGCTCGACATTTACGGCCACCAACTGCTTCATCCGCGCGAGACGCGTGCTGAGCACCTGCGCCCTGCCCCGTGCAAGGCCAGAACCCACGCCGAGGATGCACCCGGGTGCCGGTGTTTCTGTACGCACCGCAGCTGCGACGCCAAGCGCACCGTGGGTCGCTGGTGCGCCGGCCACGCTAAACCCCA
>PIVW01001267.1 GCA_003353825.1 Chloroflexota bacterium | reverse complement strand
TCAATGATGCAGTCACACCGTGTTCAGTTGTTCTGTCGTTGATGGCGGCGACCAGGGAACCTGAGCCATCGTTGTCTTCCACGTCAATGTCGCCGATGGTGACGCCGTTGAGTGTAAAGCCAGAGGTGGAACCTTCCGCGATGGCGTAACTTGTTGTGGTTTCAACTATAGCCACGGCACCGATTCCTGTTTCCGAGGAGTACTTGTTAATTTCATCGGCCAGGGCGCCCATCCCGTTTTCAGCTGAGTTGGCATCCTCATCAAGGTCAATGGTATTCAGGGTGTATGCATCACCGGTGATATTACTGGTGATGGTCAGTTGAACCTCACCGCCGTTGTCGCTTGCCATGGAAAGATCTGAGGTTGATACGTGACCGATCTTGGTGGACTCTGCAGAGGAGATGGACACGTTCGCAGTTTGACCTGAATATGCACCAATGTGGATACTCTTATTGGTGAATACGCCTGACAGCAGGTTTTGCCCGTTGTAGGATGTGGTCTTGGCAATGACGTCAAGCTCTTCCATAAGGGCGTCGATATCTGCCTGGATGGCGTTACGTGTCGTAGTGGTCTGGGAGTCGGTTGCAGCCTGGATGGCTTTGGTTTTAATGGTGTTGATGATGTTGATGGACTCTTCAAGTGCTCCGTCTGCGGTCTGTACCATGGAGATGCCGTCATTGGCGTTCTGCACGGCCTGACCGATACCTAGATGCTGTGCTCTTAGAGAGTCGGCAATCATCATGCCTGATGCATCATCAGCAGCTTTGTTGATACGAAGACCCGTGGACAGACGTCCCAGCGAGTCACTCAGTTTGTTGTCGTTCGCGATCATTGACTGGTGGGCGCTA
>PIVW01001266.1 GCA_003353825.1 Chloroflexota bacterium | reverse complement strand
GGTACCAACGCTTTCAAGACACAGGCTCCGTACAGATGAATAAGATGACAACAGATGCGACGGAACGTAAGTACTCTCGATCCAAGAAAAGAATCGAACACAGCAGGAGTGATGCAGAAGAAGGAGAATCAAGGACTCGTCATCGTCATCGCAACGACCGTACTCCTTCGCCGACGACGCCGACACCACCCGTCGCGCCAATTCACGGCCTACAAACGACTCTCCATTGACAAATTCTGACAATTCAACCGACGCCACAGATAGCCGAGACGCCACTCCGGGAAACATGACGACCCCCAACCACAATGAGAAAATCCACCACACGCGATGATCAGGACCGGCGGGTGCGTAGCACGAAGTGCCTGAGCAGCGCGAAAAATCAAAGAAAATGAAAAGAGAACAAAACCCTCAACAGAGCAAATAGCACGAAGTGCCGGGGCGAAGCACCGAATTAAAATGATGAACAGAGGCGGAATGATACGATGATCACGTTAGAGGCCGCCCGGGACATCTGCAACAAGAGAAAAACAGACCGCTGCTGGCTGAACATCGTGTCATGATACCAGTTGAGTGCAAGCTAATTTAGTGCTTGAGAATTTGGTTTAGTGGTAGTGCTACATGTAGACAGCACAGATGGTCCCATGGTGACTGGTGCAGCGCGTTCTCCACCGCACGCAAGCGCGGGGCACCACTCGTCATTTTGCTCCGGGTGACCACTTCTTGTCCGGCGCGGTCGCCTGTGTTGGCGACGTCGATTTCTACCACCAACTCGTCGCCGGGTGCGATCTCGGCGGCGCTCAAGCGCAGATTGCGATACTCGAACGTGGTGTACGACAGCCCGAAACCAA
>PIVW01001265.1 GCA_003353825.1 Chloroflexota bacterium | reverse complement strand
GACGGAGCATACTTCTGTGTTGCCCTGTGGCGGCGGATAAGGGTCTCGCCGCCTATCGCCACATATCGCCGCCGCTCCAAATAGGAAAAACGGGGACGGAGGCCCATTAAACCATCAATATCCTTTGTGTTCCCAATTCCATGACTTCTGGCAGGTTTCTTGCTTCGCTCTTTTGCATGAGAAAATCCAGAAAAGAAACTCTTTGTAATACCGGCATCTTTCACAAGATGTGGCAAGCACATAACCACGAACAGATTTTCGCCAGCAATAGTGAGAAAGAAGCGTATCTCCACAAACTCGAAAAGACATACGATGAAGATGTGCAGCCTCATGTGGAATGGCACTCGTATTGTATTATGAGCAATCACCCACATGAAACAGGACGGGTGATTGCAGAGCCTGGTAGTGGATTCGACAAGAGCATCGATATTTTTGGCAATTGGATGCGGGACGCGCATTCCCAGTTTGGTGCAGGGTACAACAAGCGTCATACTCGCAAGGGCAAGGTATCCTGCGAGCGTCCCAAGACCAGGGAGATAGAAGATGAATTTGACCAGCTCAAATGCATGTTCTACGGAGATGCGAATCCGGTTAGAGCGGGAATGGTAAGTCATCCGTCCAGGTACAAGTACTCCAGCTATCACTATTACGCAGACGGCAAGAAGGTGCAGTGCAGCAAAATCTTAACACAACCGCCAGCATACAGAGCGCTGGGAAAGACAGCAGAGACGAGGCGTAAACGATATCGCGAGTTGTGTGATCTCTATCTTCGCAAGGAGGGATTGATCAATGATGCAGTATTGGCGAAAGACCAAGATCCTGATGCCGGGTGGGCACTGGCCAAGTGTG
>PIVW01001264.1 GCA_003353825.1 Chloroflexota bacterium | reverse complement strand
ACGGTCGTGGTCATGTATGCGGGAACCATTGTTGAGCGGGCGTCAGTCGTTGATCTCTTTAAATCGCCCAGGCATCCATATACTCAGGGGCTGCTCAAATCGATTCCCAGATTGGATACGCCATCAAAGCAATTGCTTCCAACCATCGAAGGCATGGTACCCGATCTCCAGGATATTCCGGAGGGGTGCCGATTTCAGAATCGCTGTCAATATGCAAAAGAGCAATGCAGGCAGTTTCCACCACCTGAAGAGACGATAACAACTGAGCATGCTGTTAGCTGTTATCGGTGGCGGGATATTGGTTAACAGTCAGAATCAAATCTATGACAAATGAAATTCTAAGAGTCAATAATCTGAAACAGCATTTCCCGGTTCATGGGGGGATACTGTTTCGGGAAATCGGCCGAGTCTCAGCTGTGGATGGGGTCTCTGTTTCGGTTGCAAAGGGAGAGACTCTGGGACTGGTTGGAGAGTCCGGTTGCGGAAAAACGACTCTGGGAAGATCTATGATACGACTCTATCAGCCGACCGCAGGGGAGGTCATTTTCGATGGAACGGATATCACCCATTTGCGTCAGAAAGAGTTGCGTGGATTGCGCCGTGAGATGCAGATGATTTTTCAGGATCCTTTTGAGTCCCTGAATTCCCGCCACACAGTGGGAGAGATTCTGGAAGAGCCATTTATCATTCACAAAATTGGAACACGCCAGGAGAGACAACGTTCGGTAGACGAACTGCTGGAGCGGGTCGGGCTTTCTGCTGCTGCGAGCCAGCGATATCCCCATGAGTTTTCCGGCGGACAGCGCCAACGTATCGGTATTGCCCGTGCCATTGCCTTGAAACCACGCT
>PIVW01001263.1 GCA_003353825.1 Chloroflexota bacterium | reverse complement strand
TTTATATGCTCGGTATCCATATCGTCGATCTCACAGGCAAAGCTCACGACAGCTGGGCCTTGCGCATGCGTCACCAATTGCTCGCCGAGATGCCATGGGTGACGCTGCATGCACCACTTATCCCGGAGATCGACGATGCACAGGCATCTTATAGGGATGGCTATCTCTCTATCACTAATGACCTTCTTAAGAAGAACGAGAAAGATGTCTGGTCGCTTGGGACGACACTAAAACCGCTATCTTTCAGCACTGTGACTAACCTTGTATACCTTGCCAAACAGTGGGTAGCCACGCTGACTAACAGTGGTGATCATCACGATCTAAACAATCTAATCGGACCGTTTACAATGGGCCACAAGGGCCCGAGCACAGGCTCGCTCAGTGGGTTGTATAGAAAAATGTGCTGGCAGGATCTGCTTCCGAAAAATGGAATCAATGTTGGCACCTGTCCGTTGCATGGAGAGCAGGTGGCCGTGCTGGTCATCGACGATCAACTGGAGGATTACTGGGATGGGACCATACGTAAATTGCTTGGTCTAAACACCTGCTCCCAGAATAACAGAGAGAAATACACCAAGCCGGCTCGCATCGGGACGAACAACGGTGTTCTATGTGATGGCCTGGCCGATCCATCGCCTCTTTTAATTCATTTGGAACCCATTTATCCGCCTTATCTCTCATATCCGTTTGCAGGACAAGACCAACAGGATCAGCGGCCATGGTTGTTGGTGTTGGACGTTTATCTGTTTGGCAGTCGAGTCAGCGAGGAACGGAAATGGTTCAAAAAACTGCTCAACATAGCCCGCAGTTGGCTGACTTACAGTTCCCTGCCTTGGGCCGAGTTCCGTG
>PIVW01001262.1 GCA_003353825.1 Chloroflexota bacterium | reverse complement strand
ATCGACAACCCGTTCCATCAGCGGCTCGGCCTCGGCCTGGCGGTTGGTGGCCTGATAAAGCAGGGCCAAGTTGTTGAGGTCGCGGGCAACGTCCGGGTGGTCGGGCCCCAGGACCTTCTCGTCGATCCCCAGCGCGCGTTCCATCAGCGGCTCGGCCTCGGCCTGGCGGTTGGTGGCCTGATAAAGCGCGGCCAGGTTGTTGAGGGAGGTGGCGACCTTGGGGTGGTCGGGCCCCAGGCTTTCGCGCAAGATCCCCAGCGCGCGTTCCATCAACGGCTCGGCCGCGGCCAGGCGGTTGGTGGCCAGATAAAGCGTGGCCAGGTTGTTGAGGGAGGTGGCGACGTCCGGGTGATCGCGCCCGTGGGCCGTCTCGCGGATCTTGAGCGCGCGTTCCATCAGCGGTTCGGCCGCGGCCAGGCGGTTGGTGGCCAGATAAAGCGTGGCCAGGTTGTTGAGGGAGGTGGCGACCTTGGGGTGGTCGGGCCCCAGGACCTTCTCGTCGATCTTGAGCGCGCGTTCTATCAGGGCCTCGGCCTCGGCCAGGCGGTTGGTGGTCTGATAAAGCAGGGCCAAGTTGTTGAGGGCGGTGGCGACCTTGGGGTGGTCGGGCCCCAGGCTTTCGCGCAAGATCCCCAGCGCGCGTTCTATCAGGGCCTCGGCCTCGGCCAGGCGGTTGGTGGCCTTATAAAGCTGGGCCAGGTTGTCGAGGGAGGCGGCGACCTTGGGGTGGTCGGGCCCGTGGGTCAGCTCGTCGATCTTGAGCGTGCGTTCCATCTTCTTGATCGCGCGTTCCGTCGGCGGCTCGGCCTCGGCCGGGCGGTTGGTAGAAAGCCCCCCCACCATGCCAGC
>PIVW01001261.1 GCA_003353825.1 Chloroflexota bacterium | reverse complement strand
AGGCTCGAGGACCTCCTTAAGGTAGAAGAAAAGAGGAAGGCTGCAAACGAAGCATCCCGTGATGGCCATTTAGACCTCGAAGGTGTGGTTACCAAGCTGATCAATGCCTGCGCCCCTAAAATTACCGGCATCACCCCAAGCGCCAAGTCCCTACGATCGAGATGCGTGGCTCTCATCAAGAGCCCCGAACTTGGCGGAACCGTTTCAAGTCAAGGCAGCACCGTGGATGTCGTGAAGCGAGTATATTCGATTCGCGAATTCGTACTCACTGCCTTCAAGGTCGACCCAGGTGTACTGCACACACCCTTGCCCGAAGAAGAAGAAAATATGTGCCATGTATGTCTGAAACCATCCTCCAGTACGGCCGACCCTCTTTTGGAGTGTGTTGCGCAGTGCGACGGCAAGTACTGCCATATGAGATGCGCAAATCTCGTCCACATCCCGACCAAGGATTGGCTCTGTGAGGGGTGCACCAAGAGTGGTGTCTTCGTGGTTCGATACATCACGGATAAGCTTATCACAAAAAGAGGAACCTCCTACAAAGTAACATGGCTGAACCATGAGATGGAGGCACCGACCTGGCAGCTTTCACGTGATATTCCCCCTGGATCACGGGGGTTAGTGAACGCCTACAACGCCCGGCTCCGGGCCGAGCGCAAGGATGTCACTGGCAGTGAGGGTGGTGAGCAAAGCAGCTCGCATGTCCTGGTCGGATCTAAAATAGCAAAGAACTTCGGTGGCGGCATCGTTTTCAGTGGCTATGTAACGCGCCACTACGCTTGAGAGCTAAACGAGAACTTGAACTTGAACTTGAACTAATACAAACCCATATGGCACAAAAGCCAATGCT
>PIVW01000096.1 GCA_003353825.1 Chloroflexota bacterium | reverse complement strand
GCCATTCGAGTCATCATCAATCGTGCCTATGGCTTCCGCAACTTCGAGAATTTTCGCTTACAAGTCATCGCTCAACATGGCCCTCCCGTCGCTCTACCCCACTAATCTGCGTAGAGCCATTATTTCCACTACCTCGTTCTTCCCTATCCACCCAAAGGCTTTCTGGGAAGACGCTATTCTCACAGTCTGGTCCGCCGAACGTCCACCTACTTGGACGAACTGGTTCCCCCGAGTTATTGAGAAGATACCTCTTGAGTGTTGTTCGGATATCGGAAGGGCAATCAGCCACGAATTACTCGAAATCGCACTGATTTCTAGCCTTTGTGATAATTCGTGACATTCGTGGCTGAACAACCAGCAACACTCTACAGGGAGACTGTCGCTGTATGGTCTGATCTTTTTCAGAGGGGTTTTCAGAAGTCGGCGAACTCGGGGGAGATGGGCATCGTTACCGGGATCGCTTTGAGATCGCGCAGGCGGGCGGGGCGTTCGAATCCGGCTTCGTGAAGCAACTGTAGTGCTATCCCTTGATTCCGCCCCAGCTCGCTGATGCGGTGTGCATCTGAATTGACAAACACATGGCGCCCACCTTGTTGGCGGAACCAGGAGAGCAGGGTGACGAGGGTATCGTTCCAGTTGGGAACATGGTTGAGGAAGCGGGTGTTTAGCTCCAGCCCTTGCTCACGGCTGGCGATGGTCGCCAGGGTTTTGCGCAGGACCGGTTCCAGGCGTTTGAGATCGGGTTGCCCGGCCACGGTGGTGCCGGGCCAGAAGATACGATCGAAGTGGGCGATGAAGTCCAGGTCACAGCAAGTGGCCATGCGCTCCATTTCGGTGAAATACTTGATATAAACGGATGTGGGGTCCCGGCCTTCGAAGCAACTTGCTAAATGGATATTTTCTGAACCCAACCAGTGTAAGGAACCGATGACGACGTTGAAAGGGTGCTGGTTCACAAACGACTGGGCTGCGGCCAGGTAGTTCTGGGGGTTTCCCAGTTCTACACCGGAGTAGACCGCCAGCCCCAGGGGAGCAAGGTGGTGTTGGCAGCTTGCTATGGTTTCGAAGTAAGCATCGACTGCATCGACGTCGGGGAAGTAAGAGTGGCCTTTGGGATGCCATTCGATGTGATCGGTAAAGGCGATGGCACGGAAGCCGAGTGCGAGCGCTTGCCCGCACATTTGGGTGGGGGTATGGTCGGCATCAGGACTGAAGGTCGAGTGCGTGTGATAGTCGGTTGGAATTAGAGCGGTCATGTATCCTCGGTGCAATTACGCTGAAGTTGAATTGGCAAATCGCTGCCAAGTGTAACACAGAAGCGGTAATGGCAGGTCAAATTCGAGATAGGGTTTGTTTATGGAGGGGTTGATTCTTGAGGAGTTGATCGCAGATTCTCGCCGATGAGAGTCATTGTAACTGGCTTCCAACTCACATACAGGCAGCTGGATATCGAGGAGGCGGGTGAATCCATATGTAGTCGGAGTCGACAGGATGCGAGAATTGTAACCTGTATTTTCTGATCTTGTTTAGTTTACTGACAGAATGATATGATAGGATCATAGTCATGACTAGGTGCAGGATGTATTCAACATGCAAACCATTTCTACAAGTGAATTCAAGGCGCTGATATTGCGTTTCTTCCGAGCAACCATAAGGAGCGGTGAGGCAATCGCAGTAACAAATAGCAGGCGATCCGTATTGGAGAAACGATCTCCTGAAGAGAAGCGGAGCATTGAGGAAGGTTTCAGAACGCTGCAGGGCACGGTGATTTATCAGGAGGAGATCGATACGCCGACCCTGGGTGAGTGGGAAATCGTATAATTGGATATCTTTTGCATCTGGGTCTCAGCACGAGGCCTTCCGCTTGCAATTCAATCAGACGAAGGCAGGACCATGGAAGAAAGAGATGTTTCTTGGTAACCGCTGTGAAACCCGCCCTTCCATCCGCACCCCACACCCGTGGGGGTGAGGGGTGCGGATGGAACTGACGTATTTGTAACGTCACAGACGGTTCACCCCCACGGGTGTGGGGAATACGCCATCTAATATGGCGGTTCCTCGATCCAGACCGGTTCACCCCCACGGGTGTGGGGAATACTACTTATACTTAGACTTAGACTTAGGCATGATCGGTTCACCCCCACGGGTGTGGGGAATACTCGGCTGCACCAGCGTGTCCAGGCCATCGACCCGGTTCACCCCCACGGGTGTGGGGAATACGTGCCGCCAAGTGTCATCCTGGATAACCCACCCGGTTCACCCCCACGGGTGTGGGGAATACATATGATGGTGCGACCCACCACGCACGGCCACCGGTTCACCCCCACAGGTGTGGGGAATACCGCCCCGCCAATTTTTTTTCTGAGTCGTTTTCGGTTCACCCCCACGGGTGTGGGGAATACGTCGAGGAGGACAAGATGTACTCATGTGATGGCGGTTCACCCCCACGGGTGTGGGGAATACGGTTCGGCGTAGAAACTGATGGAACTGATACCCGGTTCACCCCCACGGGTGTGGGGAATACTTTGGATCCATAGCAGCAATAGCGATGGAGGGCGGTTCACCCCCACGGGTGTGGGGAATACGCCTCGGCGTTGGCTTTAGATTTAGACTTAGACGGTTCACCCCCACGGGTGTGGGGAATACGACTGGTCTGGCAATGTGACGGTTGCCGGAACGGTTCACCCCCACGGGTGTGGGGAATACCCAATATTTCTCCCCTCCGCCATTCACAGTGTCGGTTCACCCCCACGGGTGTGGGGAATACGACCACCCCGCCAACCTCGAACCCTTCGTGTACGGTTCACCCCCACGGGTGTGGGGAATACCATCTCCGGTGTTAAGAATTTAAATTCTCGTGCGGTTCACCCCCACGGGTGTGGGGAATACCACGCCAGGCGAAAGGCTTGAAGGGATCGAGACGGTTCACCCCCACGGGTGTGGGGAATACATTCTGAATCGTCTTTCGGCTTAATCCTGTGGCGGTTCACCCCCACGGGTGTGGGGAATACGATGGTACGGCTATTCTAATCCGCATCGCTATCGGTTCACCCCCACGGGTGTGGGGAATACAGCGCTTGATTTCAGTATCGGATTTCCTGCCACGGTTCACCCCCACGGGTGTGGGGAATACCCGCCAAATGATGCTAGCCAATTAATAATAGGCGGTTCACCCCCACGGGTGTGGGGAATACTTGGCCCTTACGTCCTAAGCAATTTTAGTATGCGGTTCACCCCCACGGGTGTGGGGAATACCAGGGCGGAACAGGCGACGCAATCGCTCAGTTCGGTTCACCCCCACGGGTGTGGGGAATACCTTTGATCTAGCTATAGCATCGATTAAAGGCTCGGTTCACCCCCACGGGTGTGGGGAATACATCAACCGCGGCTTGAAATGTGTATTCGAGTTCGGTTCACCCCCACGGGTGTGGGGAATACACCAATTATTCTCATTTAGAAACGGAGCTAATCGGTTCACCCCCACGGGTGTGGGGAATACGATCAGCGGCCAGATGCAAAACCACCTACCACCGGTTCACCCCCACGGGTGTGGGGAATACACTATTTGAGAAGAGACATTACTAAGTTCCGTCGGTTCACCCCCACGGGTGTGGGGAATACTCGTACCCTCGCCATAAATCCAGGGGTCTGTACGGTTCACCCCCACGGGTGTGGGGAATACTGATGAGTGCAGCAGGCGAGTAATCAGGTTACCGGTTCACCCCCACGGGTGTGGGGAATACTCGACCGCTCATACTCGCTATTGCGCCGTGCCAGGTTCACCCCCACGGGTGTGGGGAATACGGTTCAAATATTCCAAACTCTATATTGACCGGCGGTTCACCCCCACGGGTGTGGGGAATACTCTTGAAAGGCTAAGATGTGTTAATGGGCACGCGAATGAGCTGCAAACCTTCAAAATCGACGATATGGCGCTTAGTTGTTCCGAACATATCCATCTTAAACCTTTGCTCATTATTTGTCGACCAGACGATCAAGGCGCCACCACCCTTGAGTTTGGAACAACATTTCATCCATAAGCGTTCGCGCACCATGGCTGAAACATGACCAACGAATACGCCTGTATGTGGCTCGATCAACCAACGTGTCAGTTCACCCCTGAGTGATGCAGGGACCTTTTCGAGGATTATCACTACCATGCCAGATCATCTCCTGTGAATTCTTCGGGCGGTGCCCACAAAGGTTCCGGTTTGGCCGGGTCGTCGTCGGCATCAGCGCCGGCTTCCAAAATTTCGCGATCTAGATCAAGTATCTGTTCGATATCGGCTATAATGCGTCCCAGCAGCTTCGTCTTGCGAAATGCATCGCGACAGGCATGACGCACCCGGGTCTCCAATTTGGTCGGATTCTGTGCTGCCAGGTAGAACGACACTGGCACCGTCAAACCAGTTTTGTATAAGTCGGCGATATCATAAACGAAGGAGAACTGCTTGCCAGTGTGGATGAATCCCAGTCCTGGTGAGTAGCCCGCCGAGACAATCGCGGCATGACTGATACCGTTCAGGCAAGCATTGGCCGCCGAGAGCGCTCGGTTGACAGGGTCAGCTGCGCCCCAATTCTGACGATCATAGTTACGGCCATGCCAGGGTACGCCAAACGTATGGCTGGCTTCAGCATATGCTTCTCGTACGCGTACACCCTCATGACCACGTATTTGCGCGATTGTCAGCGTGGGGTCTAATTCCTCGCCAAAACGGAACTTGTACATTCTCATCACGACTTCCACCCGCGTGACTGGGCTGGCCGCCAATTCCGCTTGTTTTAGAAGATGGTAGCCCCGACGGGTTTCGCCATGCCCCTGCGCGTACAAGCGCACGCCCTCTTCACCGCACCAAAGCAAGGAGCAACCATTGTCGGTCAACGTTTTGACCGCTTCATGGGTGATTGAGGTGCCGGGCCCGAGCATGAGAACGGCGAGATTGGCAGCCGGAATCATGGTGCGGCCTTGTTTGTCGACTGCTTCTACTGCCCGATACTTCTGGTCGATGATGCAGCGTTCCAAATAGAGATAGCTCATACCATCTCGCAACTTGGGTAGCTCGTGTAAATCTTTGATTCGCATATGAACCTCCTATCCGATTGTTAAGGTGCGAAACATGATGGTTGGCTCAGATTAACGGGCCGGAGCAATGGAGAGAAGGCCGCAGCCGAAGGCTTTGGCGGGGCCGATACCAGATGCCAGGGCATCAGCAAATCGGTCGGCGTCAGTGACTTGCAAGATGCCATCGAATTGAACTGTGTGAAGCTGGAGTTTGTGCGTGTCGCCGTTGCGTTTGATCCAGTCTCGCAAGTTATCTTTTCCGCTGGTCTGCGCCCGCAGCACACAAAAACCGTGCTGCTCGGCCTTGCGCTGTAGCCACTCCAACTGCTTCTCTTCATGTTTAAGTGGAACTCGAGTCTTTTTGCCAGAATCACGGTTGCTGCGCGTCTTGACGGTGGGATTGGCATTGAGGCGAAAACGCAGGGTGTTGCCCACCGGAAGTTCGGGTTGGAAGAGCTTGGGTCTCTCAGGCGGTTGTGACAAATAGCGGCCCTGGCCAGCCTCCAGCAGCGGTGACCAATCTGGCTGATGGATCGATTGCACCAGCAAGGCAAGTTCACCGCTGCGTGGATCGATATCCAGGCGATGCAGCACGCGCTCGTTCTCCGGCAGGCGTTCGGGAAAGCCGTGCATGATCGTGCGGTGAAGCTGGTAAGGATTCGCCAGTTCTCGCTGCACCTGGCGGTTGTGCGGGTTGAGAGTGAGTTTGGAGAGGTACATCAGGTGACCTCCTGGGGAAATGCGGGCCAATCGATCCAATCGATATGAACACGCCGAGAAGCGAAACGCCGGTTGCCTTTCTCGAAGGAGAGGGGGTGGTCATTTCGAACGCTTTCGCCGTTATCTTTGTCTTCGAGGATGACGCGCAGACCGCGCGTATTGTCCTCCTGGACGCGTTGGTAGTGCCTTCGAGTGCGTTCCCACCTATCTTCTTTGTTGCGTACTTTCCAACGGTAGCGCTCCAATCCCAGCCAGGGGAAGGATGTTAGCGCGGTGAGCAGGTCGGTGTCTTGTCTTCCATTGGAGAGAGAGACGGGTGCAGAAGGCGGGCAGGATTTGCGTCCGAGGAAAAGCATCCAGCGCGGGTCGTTCAGGGCGTTGTGTAATTGACGCAGGAAGGCTCGATTATCGTGCTCCAGGCCAACCAGGAATGCGGCGTCATTGAGATAGTAACGAGTCGAGATAATCACGTTCTTACGTTCGATGTTTCCGCTGGCTCTGAGATACCCGTCAACACCTGCTGTGTGCCAATCTCGCAAAATGCTACCTTCCTGATCGACTCGTATGCCCATTTGTAGTTGTGCTAGATCATCCACCGATTCCGTGCGCGATCGTCCCAAGGCGGCACATAGCAGTCCGATGATCCCGCTTTTGGATGGTTCTCGACCGCTGGTTCTGACCCCAAAATTGCTCTGAGTATCCCAGGCCTGTAATGGGGCGACGCATTGGAGAAGAAGAGTTGGCATGGCTTAATCCTCGGTCAGGGTGTTAGCAATGACATTGGTCCAAGCAGACAGGGTGGGTTGGTGATAGACTGACAGGCTATCGAGCGCCTGTTCATGTCTGGCTGAATCAGTGAAAACGGATACAGCCTCAAATTGCGCATCGTCCCGTCGTCGGGTTAGATCGTTCCAGTATTCATCCAGTGCCTCAATGGAAGGACGAATGATGCCTGTATCGCGACGCGCATGCACCGGTTCCTCGAAAGCATTGGCCAGGTTCCAGCTTTTGCCATCTTTGCGCACAAGGGCAACTGCCAAACTCGTGGGGTTTTGGGCGGCGAAACTGTTCTGCTTGCCGGTTGGGATAGCATCTATGGCGGCACGCAGAAAGCCTGAAACCGTGCGCTGAGCGAGATCAATGGCGTTACGATTTGCCTCAACGATTGTCTCCTTATCGCCTCTAGTCGATTCGGGATCACGCCATCCCAGGTTATGAGTAAGTTGACGCCAATCGATGCGAGCATAGCGGTAAAAACAAGCCGAGTTGAAATTGGTAAATCCCATCATACCGGCACCCGCACCTGCTTCGTCTTCCTCATTCTGTAATTCGTCCACAGCAGTATAAAAATCCATCTCCATATTGATACGATGCGTGGAGATAGCGTGGGCCACCTGGCTAGCGGCATCAATGTTGAGAGTGGGCTGCTCGGCCAACATACGGCCAAAGAGAGCAATGTCCGGTGCTCCGGTGCGATTTTTGGCGCCTTTTTGGAGCGTCTTAACCAAATCAGGCAACGTCGCAGGTTTTTTTCCTGAAGCAGCCTCGACGGCTGCATCCCACTCAGCAAGTAACCCAGCAATAATGGCATCGATCTCTTCCTCACTAAAGTAAACGAGAACGCTGGTTTTCTCAGGAGATTTTTTGTCCATCTTGCTGACATAGACCGTGACAAAGGCTGTGGCGACAGCAGCGGCTTGCTCGGCATCTTTCCCCATATCTACCAGTCGCCGTTTGATGGGTCGTGTCATCCATTTGCTGCGTTCGCCGTTTTGGGCCTTGGTAGTCTCAGTAAAAATCGGCTCATGGCGAATGGCACGTTTGAGTGATTGTGAGGAGATGCGAGCACGACGATGGCCGCCGAATTCGCAATCCTTGGGGTTGTTGGTATCGTCGCGGTTCAGATTGGCCGGTGAGAAATTCTGGATCATGTGTAGTTCAATAAACATGTTGAGTCTCCTTTTCGTCGATCAGGTGGATGGTTGGTCGTTGTTAGATTTAGTCGATTTGGAAACGGCGCGGCGCCAGAAAGCGTTAGCCCAGCGTTTCTGCACGCCTGTTGCTTTGTCAGGATGGCCCAATTGCAGAACATCCCACATCAGTTGATGCCAGTTCACCTTGCCCTTTTCATCCTTCGATTTGAGGAAGCTGATGCCCTGGCGCAGGTAGATATGGAGGTCATCCGGGTTGGCGGTAAGTAGAGCAGTGAACCGGCGTTCGATAGAGTCATTGCGATCGGGGTTGGAATCAAGTGTGGCCGCAAAATGATCACCAAGATTGCCTTCTGGTGCGTTTCCCGGGTGAAGTGCATAGAGTGAGGCAATCAGATAGTAGGTTTTCTCTGTCCAACTGCCAGGATAGGTATCTTTAGGAAGCAAAGGAACGACGTACCGAAACATGTCTGGTACCGTGCCCGGCGGTTGGCCCAGACCTCGGCGCAGAGCGGCCAATGCTGCCCTGTCTTCCTTCAGTACCTCAAGATAAGTTATAAAACCATGTTCATAGCTCATACAATCTCCTCCATGATGGGTAAAACTTCGCTTAGACGGTAATAGAGATAATTGCGTCCGCGCACGACTGCTTTGAAGGATCGCCCGTCATTGCCAACGCATTCAGCGGCCTGTTCAAATGCGGACCATGCAGATTCACGTAATCGCTCATGCCAGGCAATCAACGCCTGTTCTTGATTCTGAGCCAAATCAACAATGAACGACCGGAAGGGAGTATCAAGACCAGCCCAGTAGTTGTGTTCCATACCGGTGTGTGCAATCCAGTTGTTGATTGAACTCTTGGCATTGACATTCAAACCCTGCCATTGTTTCTGCCAGTTTCTATCTTCCACATCAGCCAATTGCTGATACATGCCCATAAGACGCGCAGATTTTACCAAGTCAAATGCTATCGCTCCAGTGTGCATTAGAGCCGCATCCAGAGTAGCAACCAATTCGTCATCGATAAGATAGTCTAAAGGCATTGGCAATTGTTCCTGGCGGAAAAAAAAGACTTTCGCCTGCTTTTTTGCCATGCCCAAGGCAACGGTCCGATAGATATGTTGTCTATCAGGTACATCCATCTCATCTATTAGCCACCGCAACCACCTGAATGTCGCAGGCGGGCGCGCTTTACCTTCCATATCTGCGTTGAAGGCAAATAGGGTAGCGCTATCACGCCAAAACACACGATTTTCATTGAAACTGATCGCAATGTGTCCATGTTTTTTGTCAATCCGATAGTTTTTCATAGGGTCGAGCAAAGTCGTTTCGAATCGTAACGCCGGCCCCATCGTCATGTTTCTGACCACTACGCCTTGGTTGGGTTTTTCTGGAAAGAAAAGCACTCTTCGGTTTTGCCACGTCAGATAGTCGAGATATCCAAGTGGATACTTGCGATCCGGCATGAATGGATCGACCATTTCCCAGGCAGGTGCATCCTTGGCAGTATGAATCTGGAATCGATCGTTGTTGGGGGGATACTGGATCATATTGAGCAACAACGTCTGTCTCAAGGAATCTCCTTCGATCAGGAGAACTATACCACCAGCGCACGTACCGTCAGTAAACTTCTGCTGGATGCCGCTTAGCCCAGCCAATCCATATGCCAGCCCGGCAACGAGAACTCGAGCAGCCTCTGCAGGTGTCAGTGATTCTCCGGTATCCTCAGTATGATGATCGAAAAGGGTCGAATTATTACCAGATGCACAGTCATGGCTAAGGCCGATAACAGACTTAACCTTCATCCGCTCGTCGACTGCCTGATAGAACGGCCGCTCAGAATCAAACAAATCAAAGCGGTGCCGCCATGCATCCAGATAAACGTTTACTGCCGTCATATCCCATTGCCCGGACTGCCAAAGCGCTACCCAGGCAAGTTCATCTTCCGGGCCGAACACGCGATGCAGGATCGCCAAGAGTAGACGGTGTAGGGACACCGTCACAGGGGGAGAATCCCCGGTAATGGCTTTTAGAAGATGCGCTTGATCGAACACTTCATGCAGGCTGAGTTCAATAGTCCTTCCCTTATGGTCGAGACAAGGTATCCAGGGTTCATCTACCAGATTAAATGAGAATTCTCGTGTCATGTCGTCTCCTTCCTGATGGTTTCCAGGCCGAAATCTCGGCTTAGCTTCAAAATAAAATTGGGTAACTCGTAAATGCCCTTTTCAAAGACGGCGACGCGGCAATGTCGCAAAGCTGAGTCCTTACTCCAGCTTTGGGGTGGTTCTTGTTCGACAAAGTATTTTCCCAACCACTGACTCTGGATCGAAATTGCGTTCTGCAGGAGCAATTTGGTCAGGTTTGGATGTGGCGTATCAGTCAGATCTATATTTATGGGCCGATCATTATCATCCCATACACAGAGCCCTTGTTCATCCTTGTGCAGGCACACCACCGTGATGCTGAAATCAATATCTCGCGTCTGGGCCCGTAACGTACTATGCACTTCAGGGTCTTCCTCATCTAGACCAAGGATCTCCTGCGCTAGCAAACCTCTTTGTTGCGGGGCAAGGACGAGATTCCTACCAGCCTTAGCCTGCGCCTTCCGTTCCTTGACTCTCATCTCCCTCAATATTTGCTGTAAGTGTTCTTCATTAATCCCTGGCGGCAGATCAAGCGGGCAGATAGGGTCATATACGATTTCGATATACCTTGTTGTGTCCTCAGGTATCTCGATTGAAGCTGTGTTGTGCAAAGTTAGATAGGTGCGTAGCAAAATATACTCTGCATAAATATAGGTGTCATCGCCGAATTCGGGAATACCTACCTTGTTCAAATCCGGCGTGGCCATCACCAATCTGCGCGGTAATCCATATCTCTCGTTGCCATCGTGTCGATGTAAACGCCCCGCCCGTTGCAACAGCAAGTCTACCGGAGCCAGGTCGCTGATCATCAAGTCAAAATCGATGTCCAGGCTCTGTTCAATCACTTGCGTGGCGACGACGATAGCCCGATGCGGACGCTTACCGCTCTTCTTGAACTTCGTCCGCACTTCTTCCTCAATGCCCTTGCGCCAAATCGGGGGAAAACGGCTGTGGAAGAGGATGAGATCATCTTTGGCTACATCAAGTCCATTGTTTTTTCGCGCTGCATCCAGTACCTGATATATTTTCTGTGCTCGTCGCACCGTATTACAGATTACGGCAGCGCAGCCACCCTGGGTCAGTTCACCCAGTAAAAACTCGACGATCGCAGTTGGTTCCCGGCCTACACTCCAGTCCAATTGCAACGTAAAGTTAGCTGGCTTGGGCAAAGGAATTGTCTCCTGCCGTTGCGCATTGGCAATTGTGAGGGCGGGATAATCGGCTTGGGTTGGCGGTAGGTTCTGACCGATATACGCTTTGACCAATTCACGGCGGGTCTTGGCAGGCAGTGTGGCCGAGAGGATGATGACCGATGCGCCAATGGCATTGAGCCAAGTGAGGAGACGATGGAAGAGCGTGTTCATGTAGGTATCGTAGGCGTGAACCTCGTCGAATATGACCACTTTATGACTGAGCCCAAACAGCCGTACAAAGAAATGCTTGGTTTGCAGAATGCTCATCAATGTCTGGTCCACGGTGCCCACACCGAATGGAGCCAGCAGAGTACGCTTGCGGGGATTGAACCAACTTTCAGCGCTTACGTGCGCTTGCACCTCATCGCCGACGCCTTGTAACTCGACCTTCTTCTTCAATTCATCCAGCCATGCCGCTTGCCCATGCACTAAATGATAAATGATGGGCATGTCAGGATACCGTCGATGCAAGAATTCTCCTGTACGCTCGTACATCTGGTTGCTGGTGGCCTGGGTGGGCATAGCAACATACAGGCCTCGGCCTTTGTATTGCTGCAGCCAGCGTTCCGCCACGTATAGGGCGGTTTCCGTTTTTCCGATGCCGGTGGGTGCTTCCAAGATCAGCAATGTCGGAGTTTCCAGATCTGCGGTTACGTCAATTACCTGTTGCTGTACCTGTCGCGGGGCATCGAACCCAAGGTAGTCGAAAGTTTCGGCGAATGATCTTGTCTCGCCGGTCGGTTGCCAGCCCATCCAACCCAGATCGCTCAGCCCCTCCCTTGCTTTCTCTGCCGACCGTTGGGTATAGCGTCGAGAAGACATGGGTTGCTGCACGTATTTGAAGCATTCATCGTTGCGAGAGCCGATCCAATCAGCCACGGAAGTGAGACCGGACAGAATGGTGAGAAAAGTATTCAGTTCTGCAGTAGAAACTGGTGGCGAAACATTCATCGGTGGATTGAACACCGCGATCAACTCCCAAACCAAATCACGGCGCACTTGCTCCCACTCAGGGTGTCTGTTATCAGAAATATGGTCGATCGCCCTAAGCCGCGGCCACACGCCATGATGTCCTCCCAGAGCAAAAGCAATCTCCTTTGCAAATCGATTATCTATCCCCAACATGTCTGGCAGCAGTGTCCGCAAAGCCCAAGTCGTCACAGTGCCGTGGGGGAATGTCTTCTCATAGGCTCTGCCATGACCAATCAGGCCCAGTCCGGCCTTTACCAACTCTTTTTTGAGCCACTCAGGTGCGTATTTCTTCTGGTAGGCCGGTCCCGCCTTTCCCAGATCGTGCAGCGCAGTCAGGAAGGCAAGAAAACGCCCGCAATCCGCCACACTCAGATCAAGTGCCGAGGCCAGTTGCCCACGAATGCTATCTGTAAATATCTCCACCCACATGATCAACGCCACTTGCCCCACGTCAATGAGGTGGTAAAGAAGCAGGTGAATTTCGCCCTCATCATTTTGATTGGTTTTGGCGTATGGAATTTGATGTGGAAGTTTTTCGCACTCGATTGAGATTTCATACTGTCTGGCATACCTAGTCGCTGTTTTCTCGATCTCGGCGCGTAACTCTACCGGTTCCTCAACGATCACATCCGCCCCCCACGATCGCACCCAAGGCACCATCTCCCGCCACTCCGCAATCGGCGCTTCCCACGTACAGCCCCCGTCGTCAGTATCGGTCACCTTTTCCAACGGATGCCACACACTTTCCTTCAATCGCTTCGCCGCCGAGCTGGGACCGAATTTCAGTCTCACCCTGACCGGGTCACCTGCCCCTCGCCACACCCCCCAGGCATGGCGAAGCAGGGATTCCTCATCGAAATCGTTTGGTATCGTAAATGTCTCGCCCGACATAAAGGCGTGCTCGATCCTGTCCAAGCGGTAGCTTACGACATCGTTTAATTTGTCACTCGGGCCTATTACGTAAACAGCATCACTCCACGGCGTCGGCTCGATGAGATAGGGACTGATCACATCCTCATACGGTCGCGTCCCTGCCAAACCCTGATAACGAATCCGCAAGCGCCTGCCCTCAACCCAGGCATTGGCTACAGTCTCGAATATCTTATCCCGATTGGCATCACTCTTCTGCTGGAGAATAACATCTGCTGCTTGTACCAAGCGTTCCGTCATAGGCTGACGTAAAGCCATTGCCAGCTTCTCCAAGGCGCTGGCAGCGTCCCTGCCACCATTCTGCGTTTGCTGCGACGCGCGGCGAGCTGCCAGATATAAACTAAGTCCCTCACGTACATTCACTTGGATATTTGAGAGAAAACGGGTGCGATCGATACGCCAATGTCCATCGTCATCTTGCACAAAGGGATGCTTCGCCTCTAGTTCTTTGCGATAACGGTAAACGGTCGTGCGGTCTACCCTGTGATCTGGCATACTCAGACGTTTTGCCATCTCAATATCGCTGAAAGCACGTTGATGGTAAAGTCGTACCATCTCCTCTAACCGTTCGTATTTGGTCATACCTCGACTCATAATTCGACCTCGTAAATCTCTTTGAACTCAGTTTCAACGTCTACTGCAACATCATAGCACACACGTTCTCCAAATCCCGCAAAACTCGCCAAAACTCGCCAAAACTCGTCAACGGTTTTTAAGGAAGGGCCACAAACCACCTTTTTCATCTTCAAAGAGCAAGTATCCAGCCTCTTCCATGCTGGGCAACCTGCGCTGCACAGTCGAGGGGGCAACACCCAAGTGTTCCGCCAAATGATTGGGATTAATACCGGGCTGTTGCTCGATGAGACGTTGCATTTGTTCGTAATCGAGTTCATTCTTGCGCCAGAAAGCCATTTTTGACCTCCATATCGTGGGATTTTCCCACATCATGAAGGTCGTGTGTTGCCGGTACTGCAACAGCTGAATGAATAACCGCAAAAAAGAGAATCAGATGTTTAATTTCGGCCGATATGATCGAAATTAGGACATCTAGAGCGCAAATACCATCTGTATCAGTACCCTCCGGCCAGCCAAGGGCGAGAGCGCCGACCGCTAAGTCCTGACACCAATCACATACAAGCTAGGACTACGACCTCACTATATCACGCCCCAACCCCAAAAACCATGACCTATATCATACCAAACCCATCCCCTTTCACCCTCTCCCTCCATGGCAACCGAAAAACCATCCCGGATACACACCACAAACTCTTCATTTCGCCAAGCTAAAGACTTGCCGATCAAAGTTGGCATGATAGCTTTGAAAGTCGCCAACAGAGATATGCCCAGCCTGCTCAAAACCCGCCGGGGACTGTGGATCGAATACAAAAAAGCAGCCACCAGCACAGAGCAAAGACGCCCCTACGCAGACCTGAAACGATACAGATTCCTTCGCGCCTTATACAGTAAAAACGGCATGGTTCGTTCTGCCGAGTTTACACCTTTACAAATCCAAGTTTGCGATTGCGAGCAGAACCAAAGATCAATGGCTAAAGATTAAAGATCCTTCTGCCGCTCGCCCCTAATCATTAACCTTTGATCTTCAATCTCTATTCCTCAGAACATCAACTTGTAAAGATGTAGGACGCTGATTCTGAACCACGCCTAACTGTCATTGCGAACGAAGTGAAGCAATCCCCAAGCTTCTTGAGCGCAATTTACAGACATGGGGATTACTTCGTCGTCTGACCGCAGGTCGTCGCTCGCAGAGGCAGAAAACTTGCTTAACATTGTACTTAGCCTATATTTCGCAGTTTGTGAGAAAGAAATCGAGCAGCGACAAGAAAAATAACCCGAAAGTATTAGTGGGTTCTGACGAACTCTTGTTCTCAGCCTATCTGGAGCATTAATCACCCT
>PIVW01001260.1 GCA_003353825.1 Chloroflexota bacterium | reverse complement strand
TTCGAACCGAAACTTGGTTCCAGCGCCTCTATCTGGATCTGGGAGGCTACCGTCTTTTTGCCTAAATCTGAGCACACTATATATGGGCCTGTCACGCGAAATCCCAAAGAGCCATCCGTTTTAGTGTCATCAGTCACCAGCGCACTGCTTGTCTTCACGTCAGGTGGCAGGTCATCATCGCGCTCAGGTGAATCGCTGTCCTCGATCTCACTGACTTCATCCAGAGGTTGTGCTCCGGGAATCGCTACCTCGACCTGTTCGCTTGTAAGTAGGGATTCCTCAATCACGCCGACGTCTGTATCTGTGAGATCGAGCTGCATGTCATTGGGGACGGGAATCGTGATACCGCTGTCGGCAAGACCTTCCGTTTTGGGTTGTAGGACAATGCTTGACAAACTGGCCGTCTGGTACCCGAATTTCTCACGCAAATCCTCGTTTTCATCGGAGAGGATGGGCGGAGATACGCCCAGCAAGCTCTCCAAAAAGCTGCTGATAATCCCCATGATGGCGCCACCAACCAGGGCCGCCCATATCGAGGAGATAGCAAAGGCTCCAGGGAAAAGGAGAGCAAGTAGGAAAAGCATGAGGGCGTTGATCAAAAAGAGGATCAGGCCATACGTGGCGAAAATAAATGGTAAAGTCAGAATCTGCACCAAGGGTTTAACTAAAGCGTTTAGTATGCCTAACGCCAGGGCTAAGAAAAACCATCTGATGATCGAGGGGTTGGCAAACCAAATATTGGGCATGGTTCAGTAGAAGAAGAAAGCACGTTAACAATTGAATGAGGAAGAAAAGCAGCACCTCGTGTAAGATTTGGACATTTATTACAAAACCAAACACACACAAGGAGACTGCTT
>PIVW01000568.1 GCA_003353825.1 Chloroflexota bacterium | reverse complement strand
CACGCACCCTGTGCCCAGGCCAAGGCTCTGGTAGAGCCCACCGGCGTAGGCGACGCTTTCCGAGGGGGTCTGCTCACCGGCCTTGCAAGCGGGTTTGACTGGCCCACCACCCTGCGTCTTGGCAACCTTGTCGCCGTCTATGTTATCGAGCAAACTGGCACCCAAAATCACACTTTCACGCTTGGGGAATTCGCCGAACGTTATCGTCACAACTACGGCGATAATGTTTTAATCGACATGCTTTCCACTCGTGGAATGGAATTCCACGGCTGACCCAACAAAAACCCCTCAGGGTCTTCAGACCCCGGTCTGCACACAGCGCTTGAGAGCGCTTCATTCCTTCAGCTAGACAATGTCATTGTCTTCTGCACCGCTTACAAGTTATCTACAAGGAGCTTTAGATCTCAATGTCCTCTCGACAATACGACATAAAAGACGTCAACCTGGCCGAACGTGGCCGTTTTCGTATGCAATGGGCAGCAAAAGAAATGCCCGTACTGGACCTTATCGAATCCCGCTTTAAGGTAGAACAACCATTCAAAGGCATCCGCATGGCAGCGGCCATGCATGTCACCACCGAGACCGCCAATCTCATGCGTGTGTTGTTAGCAGGTGGCGCCGAAGTCGCCCTCTGTGCCAGCAACCCCCTTAGCACGCAGGATGATGTGGCAGCAGCACTGGTTTCTTATTACGAAATGCCTGTCTACGCCATCAAGGGCGAGAGCAACGAACAGTATCACGATCACATGCAGAGCGTGCTCGATATCGAGCCCCACATCACCATGGACGATGGTATGGACCTGGTGGCAGCCTTACACACCTCGCGCTCTGGACTGCTCGACACCGTCGTCGGCGGCACCGAAGAAACTACAACCGGCGTCATTCGCCTCAGGGCCATGGCCGCAGAAGGTGCGCTCAAGTTTCCGGTAGTCGCCGTGAACGATGCCATGACCAAGCATTTCTTCGACAATCGCTATGGCACAGGTCAGAGCACCATCGACGGTATCGTGCGGGCGACGAACATCCTCCTGGCTGGCAAGAATTTCGTGGTGGGTGGGTACGGATGGTGTAGCAAGGGCATTGCCATGCGTGCTAAAGGTATGGGCGCCAATGTTATCGTCACCGAGATCGACCCGCTGCGAGCGTTGGAAGCGGTCATGGATGGCTTCCGTGTTATGCCCATGATGGAAGCGGCCAAGGTGGGGCACATTTTCTGTAGTGCCACCGGTGATATCCACGTGTTCGATACACACCACATGGCAGTCATGCGCGACGGCGCCATCCTCGCCAATAGCGGGCACTTCGATGTAGAGATCAACATGAAGGGCTTGAAAGAGATGGCGGTCGAGATCACACGAGTGCGCGATTTCCTCGATGAATATGCTTTGGAAGATGGCCGTTGCATTTACATCGCAGGCGAAGGACGTCTTGTCAATCTGGCTGCGGCTGAGGGTCATCCCAGCGCAGTCATGGATATGAGCTTTGCCAACCAAGCCTTGGCTGCGGAATACATGCTCAAACATGGCGACGAATTAAGCGGCCAGGTCTATGATGTCCCTGAGGAGATCGACCGCGAGATCGCCGCAATGAAGTTGAAAGCAATGGGCATCGATATCGACATTTTGACCCCTGAGCAAGAGGCCTATCTTAATGAGTGGGCGCTTGGAACGGGGCACTAATTTATAGGAGATTCGAGATTGGTTGATTGGAGTTTGCGTTTGCGGCAAAGTCTTCAATCTCTAGTCTCCGATCTCCAATCGCTATTTCCGGAGAACATACCATGACCACATTCACCAATTCACCCCACTTGCTCTTCACGAGCGAATCCGTCTCGGAAGGCCATCCCGACAAGATGTGTGACCAGATCAGTGATGCTGTACTGGACGCTATTTTTACGGAAGACCCTCACGCACGTGTCGCCTGCGAGGTAGCAGTTAAAACCGGTTTTGTATTGCTCCTGGGCGAAATCACAACCACCACCTTTGTCGATTTCGATAAATTGGTGCGCGAGGTCGTTAAGGAAATCGGCTTCGATAGCAGCGAAAAGGGCTTCGACGGTAACACTTGCGGCGTGCAGGTCGCCATCGCTTCACAGAGCCCCGACATCGCCATGGGTGTCGACAAGGCCAAAGAAGCCAAAGAAGGCACCATGAGCAACAATGAGATCGAGGCAGTGGGCGCCGGCGACCAGGGCATGATGTTTGGCTACGCCTGCAATGAGACGGCCACGCTTATGCCCATGCCTATCTATTACGCACACAAGCTGGTGCAGCGCATGACCGCCGTCCGTAAAAATGGCGCCTTGCCCTGGTTACGCCCCGATAGCAAGAGCCAGGTCACAGTGGAATACGCGTACGGCCAGCCCAAACGCATCCATACGGTGTTATTGAGCACGCAGCACGCGCCTGACATCAGCCAGGAGGCTATTCGCCAGGCTCTGATCGAACATGTTATCAACCCGGTGCTCCCGGTTGAACTGGTAGATGACGACCTGTTGATCTATACGAACCCCACCGGCCGCTTTGTCGTTGGTGGCCCCATGGGCGATGCCGGACTCACCGGCCGCAAGATCATCGTCGACACCTATGGTGGTATGGGACGCCATGGTGGCGGTGCTTTCAGCGGCAAAGACTGCACCAAGGTAGATCGCAGCGCAGCCTACGCCGCTCGTTGGGTTGCCAAAAACGTGGTGGCCGCCGGGCTGGCCGAGCGCTGTGAGATCCAGCTTTCTTATGCCATCGGTATGGCCCGCCCTCTCAGCATCAGTGTCGAGACCTTTGATACCGGCAAAATCAGCGACGAACGCATCGCCGAGCTGGTGGATGAGTACTTCGACCTGCGCCCAGGCGCGATCATCCGCGACCTGGACCTGCGCCGCCCTATTTATCGCCAGACTGCCACGTATGGCCACTTCGGTCGGGATGACATCGATCTGCCGTGGGAGCGTACTGATCGGGCTGAGGCTTTGCACGAGGCTGCAGGGCTAATTGTACAGATGCCTGTCTAGATCGGCAACGATATCTACACAATATAGATTTAGCCAATTTCAACAGACACTTCTGGTCCACCAAACCTCTGTGCGGTCTTATCCGCATGGAGGTTTTTTTATTTCGACCAGCCCAAACCCCTATGCCTGTATCCATCTCGACACCAAGTCACACACGCTGCCACGCTTACTTCCTCCCCAATCGCCACACTCACTTCCACTCCCACTCCCACTCTTACCGCCCTCATCTTATCTCCAACCGCCACTCCCTCACCTCCCGCAAACTACCTGCTCTTGATTCAGGCCTGGTAGATGTTTGCTTCGCTCTATAAGGTAAATGCTAACTGAGGGCCAAACCATTCTTCTGCGAACCCCGAATCTAAAACAGCTTGTGAGTCAAACGATATTGTGCTAATTTATGTGGTTCTCTGGGATTTCGCGTGGTGCTGATTTTTACCGCCCTTTATCTGGGCGTCTGACATCGCTAACCACGAGATGTAGTGGTGCCATCGGCCGAGATTCGTGTTCGTCACGCGAAAT
>PIVW01000567.1 GCA_003353825.1 Chloroflexota bacterium | reverse complement strand
ATCTCTTAAACACCGAATTATCATTAGTTCAGATATCGGAGGAACTGACCCGGATGATTTTCAATCCGCGATTCACTTATTGATGTACGCTGATCTTTTTAAGATTGAAGGACTCATATCATCTCCTTATGGAAATGGTCGAAAAAAGGACTTTTTGGATATGATCGCTCTCTATGAGAAAGACCTTGGCCTATTGAAAGCACAGTCAACGAGCTTTCCCCAACCTGATTCACTTAAAACTGTTTGTAAACAAGGGGCCATTTCTGCAGCACCTTACAAAGGGTTTGATACTGCTGGAAAGGGGAGCAGCAGGGTCGAGATTCTGGCCGAAATCCGCCAACCAGTATTGCAGATCCGCAATGAAAATGATCGGAAATAGCAAAGCTGGCAAGGCCATTAGCACCGCCCATTTGCTGTGTATGAACACTGTCGCCAGGATAAGTAGAATGAGCACGATCACGCCGATTATAGAAATCGAGCGCTCAAAAACCGCGGCTTCGGCGAGCGGGCGCATGCCGATGTAATGGTTGAGGCCGTCGATCTCGGCGACATCACCCTCCATACGTGTTAAGTAGCTTTTTATTGTGAGACCTTGTGGGTATTGCGGGGCATTGAGCGTCAGTTGCCAGTACGGAAGAAACATCGAGATCAGCAGCAACAATGCCGCCGACAAAAATAAAATGATGGGCGCCAGATAGCGGCCACGGTGCGCTTTGAATTCTTCTTCCGGGACGCGCGGCCCCAGAACATTTTGTGTGATTTCAGACATCAGTGCTCCTCGGTTTTGATTTGGGGATAATATCCTCCCTTCCTGCCGTACCGCAAATGCCACACGACAGGAAGGGGAACTTATCATGATGAAGCGCTATGGCTCTACCATCATATAACCCATCATCTCCAAGTGTAAAGCGGAACAGAATTCGGTACAGTAGAAGGCGTAGGTACCAGAGTTGTCGGCGGTGAACTCGAAACTGCCCGTCTCGCCGGGCTCGAGGCTCAAGCTGATGCTCTGGCCGCCAAGGTTGAAGCCGTGGGTGGAGTCGTGTGCGGTTTCGACGTTCGTAATATGCCAGGTTACGTGATCACCCACCTTGATCTCGACATGCTCGGGGTTGAGGTGCGAGCGGATAGAGGTCATAAAGATTTCAACCTCGTTGCCGTTTCGCTCGATCCGTTCCTCGCCGAGCTGCGTGGCATAAGGCGATGGTGCCTGGGCGATCGGGTCCCAGCCCACTTCGGGGTAGGCGGTCCAGGCATTGATCTTGTCAGCCTTGATGATCTGGGCATTGTGCGGCTCGCCTATGCCCATCGGCATGTCGTAGATCACCTGGAAGTTGCCGTCGCTGATGTCAATAAGCTGTAAGTTCTGCGGCAGCAGTGGCCCAACCGGCAGGAAACGATCCACCGACCATTTGTTCAGCGCGAGCACATAGTTGCCGTCCGGGCTTACGGTATCACCCTCAGCCGCCGTGAGATGGCCGATGTTGTATTGCACAGATAGCGTATCCACCAGTTGCCAGTCTTCGGGATTTTCGCCACCGACCGTCCACTTGGCCACGGTGCTATCCAGGAAGAGGCTGGTGTAGCCAAAACCCTGGTCGTCGAAGATGGAGTGGAGCGGCCCCAGACCTACCTCGATCTGGGTGTGTTTGACTGCGTCAAAATCCAGCACAGGGATGCCAAATGGATCATGTGTCCAGTTCTCATCGGCGATTGCCTGTTTGATATTATCGATGTCGTAAACGGTGATGTGGGGATCGAGTTTACCTGAAACCACAATGTACTGACCATCGGGTGTGACATCATTGCCATGCGGGCTTTTCGGCTCAGGCGCCAGATAAAGGATACCTTCCTCTATTGACGTGGGGATGCGGATCACCGGCATGCCGTTGATTACCTCGGTTTTGCCCGCTTCATAGACTTCTGCTGCCTTCTTCCAGTTGAAGATGTGCATGTAGTCCATATCACGCTGGCTAACGCCTGCCTCGAAAGCCGGATTGCCTTTTTCGATGCCGCCGGTGGCCATTTCAGCGTTGAAGCTGTTGCAGAAGGCCCAGCCATCGCTGGCTAGCTTGCCGCTATCACACAGGTCTTGCCAGTAAGGAGGCACTTCGATGCTGAACGATTTATCCAGATCAATACGGCCAGCTTCTCTGTCAAACGCCCATAAGGTGATCACGCCCCGGTATTTCTCTTCATATTCTTCGATGGGAGCGTATTCCCAGCCCAAAGGCGTGGAGTACTGCGTACCCTGGATGATATATTCGGTGTTGGGTGTCACGAAAGTGGAGCCGTGATTGCTGATGATGTTAGGATCCTTGACGATCTGCTTGGTATCGAAGTCACGCAGGTCGATGACGGCAACGCGAGCGTTGGCCTTGTCATTGATGAAGACGTACTGGCCATCGTAATCGCCATTGGTCTCGCTGAGAGCGGGATGGTGGGTGTCGCCCATACGGATCTTCTGGTCATCAACATTGCCTTCATCTAGCATTTCCTCGATGCCGAGTTCGCCGTAACCATAGCCCTGCCAGGCCTCAGGCGTGAACACTGCTACGCTCTTGAGGATACGCATCGATGGGATGCCGATGACAATGAGATTGCCCGAATGGCCGCCTGAGGCGAAAATGTAGTAATCGTCGTGCATACCGCTCGGCATGTAGGTCTTCATGGCCGCATAGATATCGTCGGGCGATAGGCCACGTTCTTGCGCTACGGTGAGCGCACGTTCTGGTAAGGCGCCATCTGCTTCTGGCGCCGCCTCTGGGGTGGGAGTGCCGCGCCTACCGCAAGCGCTGAGTACTAATAGAAGCGCCAGTAGAACGAGCACAATAGGAATCATTCGTTTCATGGGTCTTGCCTCCTCGTTGAGCTTTGGGGTGGAATTTGGTAAGAAATGACTGGGGTACATATTCGAAAGCGAACCGCAGGTGTTGTGAGATCAAAACTCCTACTGTTTGCATATCGCCTGGTTGAGTGGGCACTCATTCAAGATCAGCGACAACTTTATGTCGATGTTGGTCTCTTATCTGACAAGGTGACAAGGTGATCACTTCGTCACCTTGTTGATTATACCAGAAAAGGCTGGAATAATCGAAGGGGTAGGGCTACACTTGAACTTGGTCAGCGAAACCCTTGAGCTGGAGCTAAAAACCGGCCCGAAACCTAAGTGTTTGCTGAGCGACATGCTGAAAATCGTCGTAAAAAGTGAACTCCCAGTTCAAGTGCGGTGCTACCCGCCTTATTCCAGTTGTTGAAATCGTTCATTTTATTATTCTTCGAATTCGAATATAAGGTTCAGATTGGGCGACTTGAGGAGATCTTTCCCCGGGAGCTTATGGACATCGCACTGCAGCATTGCGATTCAGAAAGATACCACTGGGTTAATACCTTCGCCAATTTCGTTACGGTGCCAAAACAGACAATTTGGTGGAAAGAAAGTGTCAAAAACTGATCGTTTTCAAGGCACTCATCCCTATTTTTGTTCGATATTTGCCCTGTTGTGGGGTGAATTTGGTCACGAGTCTGCC
>PIVW01001259.1 GCA_003353825.1 Chloroflexota bacterium | reverse complement strand
CATGGTATAATCACCTGTCGCATAGGCTGTAGCCATGGCCGCTCGTGCATCGGCAATTGTGTCTCGATATTCAGTAAGAGGGCGGGCCAATGGCCGCCGTTGTGCCCGGGGAATTTCTGCTAACGCTGATTGGTCGTTAGCTATCTGCTGCATACGGTCGATGAAGGCATCAGAACCCAGATAAATTTGGCCCCTCAGGGATTCCCACAGCCCTGGCTGGCCCACCCCGGCTCGCACAAAGTCCACATAGCCTGCCATGGCCTGACCTCGCGAGCGACCGAACTGCCCCAGCATCCAATCCGTTTGCAGCCACTCAGGACGACTGGCCGTCCCAATCATGGTACCATAGGAACTCCAGGGCCAGTCAGCAGCATCGGCCACCATGCCTGCCCGTACTGGATTAAGAACCACATAACGCATCAACTCCAGAAGGTAAGCGTCCTTCTCCACGATGATTGCCCGATAGCGCCCCTGGAAGACATGACCGACACGCTGGTGTCACGGTTGAACGTTTGGGTGTACACGCCATTAAGCTGCCGCATACCTTGGGAAAGGATACCCTCCACAATTTCCACTACCACATGGTAATGATTACTCATCTGGCACCAGGCATGACAGACCCAGTTGTAGCGTTTACATACTACACCGAAAATCTCCAGCCATTTCCGCCGATCATTTTCGTCAAGGAATATGTTCTCCTGCCGGTCCACACGTGAGGTCACATGGTAGAGTCGGCCAGCCAGTTCTATACGTAAAGGGCGAGCCATATAATTTATGTAGCCCAGTTAATGTTGCAATGCAAGACCTGACCCCATGTTTTATGACCCCATGTTTTATATTATTAAAATAAAGTGGAAAT
>PIVW01000566.1 GCA_003353825.1 Chloroflexota bacterium | reverse complement strand
TTCCCGGAGCAGGTACCCTATCTGGAGTGGCAACATGGCAGTTACAGTCAGGATGAGGGGCATATGGCGCAGTGTCAGGACTGCCACATGCCGGTAGCGCAAGGTGCTGTTTCCATTTTCCGTGCCGCTCCAGGACAGGAACCCTTTCATCAGCATTACTTCGCAGGTGGCAACGTCTTTATGCTGCAGATCCTACAGTCACGGGTTGAGGAACTCGGGTTACGAGCTTCGACAGATGATTTTGCTGCGACAATAGAGCGTACCCGCACACAGCTTCAAGAGCAAACGGCAGGGCTTTCAATTACGAGTTCTGATATCGAAGATGGACAGTTGATGGCCGATGTGCAAATAAAGAGTACGACCGGCCATAAACTGCCCAGCGGCTATCCCTCCCGTCGGGCTGGCTGCACGTTACGGTTTCCGATGCGTCGGGGCGACTTATTTTTGATTCTGGCCGTCCCTTGCCACACGGCGGCATCAACGGTAATACTGCTGATCTCGACCCAGAAACTTATGAACCCCACTATGATCTGATCGCCCAACCTGATCAAGTGCAGATTTATGAGGCTATCATGGGCGATGTCAACGGTGATCTAACACATACCCTTATCGAAGCCGCCACATACCTCAAAGATAATCGCATCTTGCCTTTGGGGTTTGACAAGACAACCGCCTCCGACGCAATCTCCGTAAAAGGGCTCGCCTCAGATGATGAAGACTTTAGCGGCGGTGGAGATTCAATTACTTATCAAGTGGATGTATCGGATCACACAGGCCCCTTCACACTGAAGGCGGAGCTGCTCTACCAAACAGTCTCATATCAGTTTGTAGAGGATCTGCGCCGGGATGACACTGATGAAGTGGAACGATTTGGCAACTACTTCGATAAGGCTGACAAATCTCCGGTTGTGATCGATAGCATTCAGATTGCAGTGCCCTGACCGGCGGAACGAGTTTCTGCATGAAGATGTACAAGCAGTCAGGCTTCAACGCAACAGCCTGACTGCTTCTGGCGCTATGATCCCGGCACGAGGCCGAAATCGAACTCTGCGCGCTCGTCGCCGTCGGCGTGGGCGCTGATGCAGACTGAACGCACGACGTAGTAGTAGTTGTTGCCTGGGGCGCCACAGGTATTCGGGGCGTCATCCCATGGCGGGCTCAGTACCGTAGCCAGGGGGCTGCTCGGGTCAGGAAGTTGGTAGGGTGAGGTGGCGCGATGGATGGCATAGGTTTTGTTAGCAGCGTCGGATATCCAATCCAGTTGCACTTGATCCCCATTGCAGTTAACGGCCACATCCGCGGCCACTGGCCTGCAAACTGGATGCCAGAACCCGCCCAGAAGCGCGTAATCCCCACCTGTGTGCTTTGCTCCAACATCGGGCTGGCCGATGGAACCGCTCAGCCTGTAACCGCCACCCGAACTTCAGGTACCCCCCCCCCACCATCGGCGGTGGACCAACTGAGGTCGTAACCTCCGCCTTCTTGGGCCAGGGCTGTCGAAACGACAAGAAACAGGGGCAGCACCTGCACGGCAATCAGGATACCCCATCTGATTTTGACAATGCTTTTCATTTTGCTTCTCCTGTGATCTGTCTGAAAGGGGTTCATTCTCCTACCAGATATGCACTGAGGGAACGAGACTCAGTCTCAGCGGATGTCGATGTCCAGGAGGAGCTCGGTAGCAGAGATCGCCAGACCGATCCGCCTATCTGTTTCGGATGTGGTTAGATCTCCCGATACGTCAATGTAGTACATCTTTCCCTGTGTCAGACCTGAATGCACATCAGAAACGCCGCCGATGATCACCGGCACTGTTTCCCCCTCTGTCTTCGATTCTCTGGCAATTCCTACGGTACGACCCTCGTGAATCCTTCCGCCTGTTGGTGTGGCCGAACCGAAGCTACCATCATCCAGATAGGTCACCACGGATTTTGTATCGGAAAGCGCAGCGGCCGAGATGATGCCGGTGGATGCGGAGTTGAACACGTACTCGGAGTCATAGCCCGTCTCCTGTAAAACGTATCCACCAATAAACTAGACCACATCTCCAGCAGTCACGCTTTTGCCTGACGCAACCACGAAGTCCTGGATGAGTTGCTTGACGTCGCTAGCACCACCGCCAGCAGCGCTTGTCTGGGTGGCGCCATCGGGAAACTTGAACCCCCCCGCACCGGGCAGATCGCCATATCTGCGGTTCGAGACCGCCTGTTCTGGCTACCCGCCTGGAGCAAGATTGTCTTTCAACAATGTTGGAGCACGTACCGATTGCAGAGCCCATTTGTTCGATACGAGAATGAGTATTATACTGAACGCCCACACTGTCACAGAAAAATGGCATCTCTTCGATTAGTCACTTTGAAACCATTACCTTTCAGAACTCCCTCCAATCAGGCCTTCAACTTTCTGTTTGCGCTCATCTTCATGATGGCTGTGGCCGGGTGTGGGGTGACCGATGAACTCAAGCCGGAGCCTACGGTCACTGTGGACCCGGCACCATTAGAAGGGGCACTGGCAGTGATCGAGGGTGTTCCCATCTCTGAAGCTCAGTGGCAACAAGGGCGTGCTTATGCCGAAGTCATGGTACGACTATTGGGTGAGCCGGGAAGCATCGTCGATGATCAATCGGCTTTCGAAAGCTTTGTCGAAGACCATTTTATCGTGCAGGAGGCGGAAGAACAGGGCCACTCACTGACAGCAGAGCAAATTGATCAAGAAGAAGCCCGGATCTTGTTTGTGGCAGGGCGTGATCAGGATCACCTGCAAGAGCTGCTCACCGATGTCGGTTTGACCCGGCAACAATGGCTGCAGGAATTGAATCGCGCGCTTCTGGCCAGTAATTATCTGGAAGATATCATCCTATCTGACATTCCCCCTGGCGAAACAGCAATGCGGCGGGACGCCTGGTTGAACGATCGAAAGGAGACGCTTGGTGTCAAGATTCTGGTTGAGTTTGCGCCTACGGAAGGGCTTATGGTGGGGAACCTGGCTCCTGATTTTCAGGTTGCCACCCTGGACGGCTCGACTCTGGCCTTGCGTGATCTGCGCGGCCAGGCTGTGATCCTCAATTTCTGGGCGACCTGGTGCGGGCCGTGCCGTGAGGAAATGCCTTTGTTACAACAGACCTATGAGAGCTACCTCGAGAGAGGGGTGGTGGTATTGGGGGTGGATGTAGGTGAGGGTACAGAGGACGTGCAGGACTTCGTACATGATATAGGTGTAAGATTTCCCATCGGTTTGGACCGGGATCAGACACTTTCGCGTCGTTACCGGGTGTTTGGCCTGCCGACAACTTTCTTTATTGACCAACAAGGTGTGATAAACTACGTGACCGCCGGTGCCGTCAGACCAACTGATCTGAATCGCCTATTGGACGTTTTGGCAGATGAGGACACGGGCGAGAACCAGTAATTAACTATCTATCTATGTTGAGGCTATCTATGTTGAGGCTATCTATGTTGAGGCTATCTATGTTGAGGCTATCTATGTATCGAGTATATTTCATTGTACTAGTTGTTCTGCTCGCTCTCTTTGCTTC
>PIVW01000565.1 GCA_003353825.1 Chloroflexota bacterium | reverse complement strand
GGGCTCATCGTCCAATGTGTAGATACAAAAGCCACAGAGAAAGGACAAAGAGCCCATGAACATTATAGAACGAGGGCGAGCATTTCTCCAGTCCCTGAAAGAGTTAAGCAATCGCAGTGTGTGGGATTGGAAGAAATGCCCCCGATGTGGGAGTATGAACACGAACAAGTGGGGGTTCTATAAGCGATATCCCTGGTTTTTGCATGGTCGTGAAGAAATGAAGGTGCAGCGACACAAATGTAAGGCATGTGGACCGACCTACTCGGAAACGAGCCCCTTGCTGAAGCGAGGGAGTAGTTATGCGAGGGAAGTGCATCGTAGTGGGGTTGACCATTGGCAACATGGAGGGATGTCGCTGCGGCGGACGGCAGAGGTATTGCGTTCGTGGCTGGGGAAGCAGGAGCGGTATCTGTTCTGGCGACCGCTGGCGGAAGGGCCGCCAGAGTGTGAGCGCTGTCAGTTGTCAGCGAGCACGGTGCACCGTTGGTTGGATCGAGCGGGTATCAAGGCACAAGAGAGCGTAGAGGGACAGCTTGAAGGCATCGCCGATACGAAAAACGCTGGTGTCGATGGTTTGTAGGCCAAGTTACGAGGTGGCGGCAAACGGGTGGTGCTGATGCTGACGGATAGCGTCACCGGTCTTGTCTTTCCGCCCATCATCGCCAAGGGTGAAGAAAGTGCGGAAAGTTTTCGCCAACTCTTTGCCCGTGCAGAGCAGGCGTGCTTGGATCTGGAACAACTGCGGGGGGTCACGAGTGATGGCGCCAACGGTCTCATTTCCTATATGAAGCGTGGCCTGTACTGGGTGCAACACCAACGCTGTGTCAGGCATCTGTGGCGCAATCTCAAGAAACCGACAGCTGAGGCCGCCAAACAAGCTTGCGGGGGCCTCGGCAAAGAAGCGGCCAAACTCAAACGCAAGGAAATGCGCAAGGAGCTAGGCAAACTCATTCATAACGTAATCGATGCTGCCAACTATGACCAAGCAGAACAAGCTCTACAAGCTTTGCGCCAACGTCCCTTCGGCACTGAAATTGCACACTTCTTAAACCTGCATCTTGACCATATTATGGTTTACTCCCTCGATTACTACCAGGGCTTGCAACGCGTCACTCCCGAATGGTGCTGGCGTGATTTCCGCTTAAGGCTTAGTTATGGACGCAACCATGGCTCAGAGCAACGACTGGAGCGGGCCACGTTGACCTGGGCTATATATCATAACTTCACGCCCGCCCAAGAGAGGTATGAACTCAAACGTCATTACCGCTATCCCGGCCTCGGCCCTCTGGCCGTCGCAGGTTTTCCACACGAAAATATCTCTTATTTGGACGCTTTGGAAGTCTAACTCTCCACGGTTCCTGCTCCTATTGCCTGCGGGCAATAGACCAGGAATACGGGGAGAGAAGGGGAAGCCTTCCTGACATATACTGGATTATGTCTACCAACAACGCTGCCAATGTTACCAACAGAAGATAGAACCGAGTCAAACTTTCAGCAGCAAAGAGCAAAGTCATCAGTGGTGTCAAACATGCGTTTGATGTCAGCTATGTTCTGGGCTCGTCCCGAGAGCAACTTCATTAAAACTGAACAAGAACGCGCGAACGTAGATAATCCGATATCGTCCGTATTTGGCTCCTTGATTGCCTCATACGCCCAGAGATCCGGAGCCGCTGGAGATCCGGGCCTGGTGCACGCAACCCACATTTTGCACCTTGAAGCAACGCTCCCCTTGACAACCCTTCGCTGTTGATGGGTGGGCGGCCTTTGAGGTCGTAGACGGTACGGTCGCAGCCTAAGGCCACGTAGAGTTGGTCGCCGAGGGCGGCGGCGCCCTGGAAGAACTTGACATGGCCGGCGTGGAGCATGTCGAAGCAGCCGCTGATAAAGACAACCACAGATTTCTCAGATTTCACGGATTTCGTCATGGGTTGGTGAGTTATAGTTGCATGACTGTGGGTTACAGAACCACAGATTTCTAACTATAGATTTCTCAGATTTCTTCTATTTGTATATTAATCTGTGCCATCCCTTCGACACGCTCAGGACGAGGCTGTGTAATCTGTGGTTCCTGCCCCTCGTTCACCATGAGCCGAAGCGCCTCGTTCCTCGAACGCTGGCTCATCCAGGCCATGTTCTCGTTAATCATCAGATAATCATCAGCTAATCATCAGATATTAAGCACATAGTACGTCGCTCGTCCTTTCCCATACCGCTTGACCAAATCCATTTCCAGCAATTCGCGCAGATCTCTATAAGCTGTATCGTAGCTCACACCAAACAAACTCTGATACTCACGGTTCGCAATTCGCCCTTGGCCCTTGAGATACACTATGGCTTCTTGTTGCCGCTTGTTCAACCCTAATGCCACCAGATCAACTAGCTCCGCTTCCCTTTCAGCCAACGCCTCTTCCATATCCAACCCGTAAAGGGTGATAATAAAAGAGCCACCTGTGTCGCGCAAAACCGGTTCTGGTTGACCCGCCTCAGCCAACCAACGATAGACATTATCCAACCCCATCCCTATTTCTTCGATATAGCCCATCTCGAAGAAGACGCGGGCCAGACGAGGATTGCGAGAGTGCTGTTGCTCGAGAATATTGTCTACGGTAACCGGCCATGGCAATGCCCCTGGGCTGTTGAACTCAATCCGGTCTTCGAACATCGAGACAATAATGCGCGCCTCTCGAATGCTGTAATCTCGATGTGCTACCGCATTCGCCAGACATTCACGCAGGGCCGGACGTGGGTACTCGTGCAAGTCTTCCCGTCTCAAACTCCGCACACGCCCACCATGCTGCGCGTGCTCCCACAGATAAATCTCAGCTGCATCCACTATCTCCGGCAATGTTCCCATCATATCCCGCCGGTCATAGTAGCCGTGTGCTGTATTCCTTCCCCGAAAACGCACGATCGTGAGATAGCTGCGGGGAAGGAATGCCTGAGGATCTAGCCCAAAGAGCAATAAACCGGCCACTGTAGGAAGCAAGGTCCCATTTGATTCAAGTAAACAGCCTCGCACTCGCAGAACTTGTTGCAACGGGATGTCTAACTGACGACCTGTGACCTGCTCGCGTAGGGCCAGGTAACGTTCGACCTTTTCCCAAGCGATATCCTCCTCAGTGGCATGGGCGATCACCTGACCATCGTATTCGAAGCCGGGCCGGTCACGCAATAACCGTTCGTATTCCGCCCGGCTCATCTGTACATCGGCAGCGCCCACTCGTTTGTAGGCCCGGCCGCGCACCAGGTGCGGTTTATTGTCGCTTGCTAGTGTAGCCACTGCAACGACAGTCTTGCCATCCAGTTCCACGTACGCCACTGACGGATAAAGAGTCGGATCAGTGTTGTCGGTGATGGCTTGGACGACCCGCTCCCTGGTTTGAGCGCCGATTTCCACGCCTTGAATTGTGCCGTCATCTTGTACGCCGAATAACACATGGCCGCCGTCACTGTTGGCCATGGCCGCCACTGCCCGGACACCCGTTTCCAACTCAGCCAGCGAGCGTTTGAACTCCAGCCGCTGGCCCTCGCCCTGGG
>PIVW01001258.1 GCA_003353825.1 Chloroflexota bacterium | reverse complement strand
GTGCTGAATACCGAAGAAAGAAGCCCTGGACGAAAGTATGAATTCGTCGCGGGTGTTTTGTGTTGGACAAAATTCAAATATCGACAAAACTTTGTCGATGTTGGCGCTGTAAGCGCCTACTAGAGAGGTGTGATTCGTCAGCACGCAACACGCAGCCTTGTCCTGAGCAAAGCCGAAGGGACGCACCACGCAAAACGCACCACGCAGAACGCAAAACGTATTCTTCTAGAACCACACGAAATTCTGTTCAACCACTATCATTTGGAGATCAGTAATGGCAGCAGCCACCGAAGTACAATATCTTGATGCACCACGTGTCGATACACGTTCCTTGTTGCGAAATGTCTATGCCTGGATGACGCTGGCATTGGTCGTCACCGCCGCAACCTCGTATATCACTATCTCAACCGGGATCATCGATGCCCTGACCAATCCCCTCATCCTATGGGGAGCGCTGATTCTGCAATTGGTGTTGGTTATCTTCCTGTCGATCAGGCTGTTCAAACTTTCCTCGACAGCAGCGATTGCGATTTTCCTTGGTTATGCAGCCCTAACTGGATTCACGCTGTCGTCGATATTTCTCTATTACGAGATCGCAACCCTGACCTTGGCGTTCGTGTCGACAGCAGGGTTGTTCGGGGTGATGAGTTTGGTCGGGATCTTCACCAAAGCCGATCTCAGCAAATGGGGCACCTATCTGTTTGTGGGATTAATCGGCGTCATATTGGCAATGCTACTGAACATATTCTTGCGCAGCAGTACGCTCGATCTGGTCATCAGCATCATTGGTGTCCTCATTTTCACAGCCCTGACCGCCTACGACACCCAGCAGATCGCCAGGATGTCACAAGACCCACGCA
>PIVW01001257.1 GCA_003353825.1 Chloroflexota bacterium | reverse complement strand
CACCGCCAGCGAGTGGAACCAGACCATAATGCCCCCTGACCTGGCGTATGGCCATGTCGGCCATCAAATCTGGAATCCAGTTACCCAGGCTTCCCGTGGTGGGCTCCATGAATGAACTCTCCGATGAACCGTGGCAAAAAGATCCCTTCTTCACAAGCTGCGACAGCGTTATTGCAGCAAAGTCCGTGGCAAGACAATGCGTCATGCTGCCGGCGATCGTGATGGGACCCGTACCTCCTCCAATTGAGATGGTTCCCGAAGTAACCGGGACTCCGCATTCCGCTCCCAGGATAATCTGATCGCTATGGGTCTTGGCGAAATAAAGCGGAAGTGGCGTGACGATCTGAGTGAAGTATGGCTTTTCAGCAAGCCTATCCATCCCGCCACGAATTGCTGCGGCCATCTCGATAGCCGCCTCAAATGCGATATTATTTTCGCACAAATACTCGAGGGGTTTGGTAGTGTTCTCGGCCAATGCTATGAACTCTCCGATCTCACCGTGAAGTGTCGAGTTCGGAACATCTTTAACTGGGGTGCAAACACCATCAATATTTGGGAGCGCATCGGCAACGCGGGTAATGGTGGCGAGATCATCATATGTGCTGTCTCGTTTCTCACCTGTTTTGAGGTCGAATACTTTGATGCAAGTCATACCGGTGAAAAACGACGTAACGCCTTCTTTGGTCTCAATGTAGTCGGTGGCATCACGATTCCAGACCTTGATGCTTTTTGCCACTGTGTCGAGACATTCTTCTACAAGTTCACGCTTGAATTTCACTGTGTGATCCGAGGTAATCTCGCATCCAGCATCAGCAAAGCGGTCGAGAACCCGGGGATCTGGGTCAAACGCTACGCCGATTT
>PIVW01000095.1 GCA_003353825.1 Chloroflexota bacterium | reverse complement strand
GGTGACATCAATTGCCGTTCGTCAGTAACTGTGCCGGAATCTAGCGTGTCCCGTATACTGTAGTGCATATCAGAAACATACTACATGTAGTGGACTCTAATGTGCCATTGTCGTACTAAGCCCTTACCATATTTGTGACCGGCGACGAGCTTTGCTTTGTAGTTCTCGAGCGGAATATATTCAGCGACCGAATTGCCTGAACTCAGGATATCAATAATTATAATGACCTTCATACCATCGGGCAAAGATTTTCGTAATTCATCCAGCACATTAATATCCAAGTCATCCACATTTGGCCGTGGGTAAACCGCAAAATCGTCGAAGGTGTTGTGCTCATGATCAGAGGCCAAGTTCATACGACAATACGAGGGCTGCAGCACCTTGAATTACGATATTACGTCCAAGGCTTGCCATTTCCACCTCGGTATTTTTGGTCAACATCACATGCGCACTCCGCTCCATTTCCTCTCGCATGGGCTGCAAAAGCGCAAGCCCAAATCTAGAGATACTGCCAGCGATGAGGATACGTTGAATGTTCAAAGTGCCAACCAGATTTGCAGCTGCCAGGCCAAGATGACGTCCCATATCGTTCACGATAGTTTGAAGTGCCAGATCGCCGGCCTCGAAGGCTTGTAATACGACATCGGTACTGCGGATGTCAGATGGCGTGGCTGCAAATCGATGCAATTTCGAATCAGGATCCGTGCGGACCAGTTCCTGAGCCAGAGCCAATAAAGTCCTTCGACTCACGACCGTTTCCAGGCAGCCATAGTGACCACAGAGACACAATTCGCCATCCTCGACAACTCGCACATGGCCGATTTCGCCAGCCCCGTAGCCATCACCAAATAATACATTGCCCTTTAAAATGATACCTGCACTTACGCCCGGACCAACGCGTAGCACGATTAGATTTGGGATCTTTGGTTCACCAACGTGTCCGAACATGTACTCGCCAAGGGCTGCCACCTGACTATCGTTCGCAACATAGACTGGAACACCAAAACGTTGCTCCAAAAGTTCCCGTAAGGGAGGTGCGGACCACGCCTGGTGGACTGTATGAATGATAGCGCCTTTATAGGTATCGACCATGCCCGGCACACCCACGCCAATGCCCAGTATGGGGCCACCCACCTGACCGGCAAGTTGATCGATCAACTCAAAGACCAGTTCCAGTGCTTCTTCTCCGCAACGATCGCCGAGACGCAAGCCCAGGCGATGATTGACATTGCCCCGCATATCAATCACACCACCCCTAAACTCATTATCCGCCAGATCGACGCCGATAAGGCAACGGGAATCCTCCAGCACACTTAGCAAGGTGCCCGGTTTGCCCCCGCGCGATGTTTGTAGACCTACCTCCTGTACCAATCCCTCATTAAAAAGCTCTACAACCACCGAGGAAACAGTCGCCCGGGCCAGGTGCGTTCTCCGAGCTATTTCGGCACGGCTGAGTTCACCGTTATCGTAGATCGTTTTCAGGACCAGGCGTTTGTTGTGCGCCTTCGTTTGTTCACGTGTTGCCTTTCCTTGCGTCCAGGTCATTGCTTCGCGTGCCGTGGTCAGATGAGTACTTTACGCTGTCTTGAATGGAACAACAGCCAGACAACAGTTAGTACGTTCATTGAACATACTAACTCAGTATAGCATATTTACCTGACCTGTCAACTGTTTTATATTACAGTTTACTCGCCACTTTTTCGGCCTGACGGACGTTGAAGGCGCATAATGAATGCCATGTCTTTACTACCCCCTGTAACTACGAGAAGCCACCGCCAAATCACAATCGCTTACGTTTCTTCCGTTTTAGCTTTCGCTTGTGTGGTGATTCTTCTTGATCGATCTCTTGGCGAAACATGGCATAGTGACGTTTGAGCCGTTCGATATAAGCGCCATCCTCCAGTACGAGTTCGACATTCTCCATAATCGCCGGCGCCAGGACGGATTGCGGGCTCATGGAATTGAATACCGGTCTCTGAAGCCCGCTGATGATCTCGGGATCATCGTCGCCAAACCACCCGGCGTAGAATTCCTCGCTTTCCCAACCATAGGTAATAACAGCCAATAGATCAAAGTCCTTTTTGTTATACACATTGAATATGACGCGTCGACAGTCACATCCGGGTTCACCACAATAAAGCTCGACCAATCCATATTCATCACTTGGCAACACAGGATCGTTGAAGACAGTAAAGGAGCGCGTTTCCTTCTCAGCAAGGTCAGGGAATCGAGTCCTGAAAGGCACAAAAGACATAATTGATCCTCGCGAATATAGAATCTCAGTATATACTCATTGGACCTACTGGCATGTAATGATAAACCTAAGTGGTCCCGATGAGTATATTACAACATTGGTTTGACCCTTGTTGCAAGTTGCACCGTGACGCCCCAGGGATCGCGCAGAAACGCCAACTGATCTCCAGACGGTGTGGTAACCACCTCCCCATCGGCAATGGCCCCCACCTCGATTAGACGCGACCTTGTCCCGGCCATATCCATAACCTCGAAAGCGATATGAAACGTGAAGACGCTCATATCAGCGTAGGTGGGAAATTCAGCTGCAGGGTTGCTATAGAGTTCTATCACGCTCTGGCGATTGGCATCGGCCAGAAATTGGGCGTAGGGTGAGACCTTCTGAAAACGTAATAGCACCATATCCAGGTGCTCGACATACCATTTGGCCATCGCCAGAGCATCGTTGACGTTGATGGCGATATGTTCTAATCGCATGACCGTTCACTCCTATATTTGAAATAATTGTAAGTGGGCATGGTTAAAATATTATGATTGTTCCAGACTTCGCCGGTATAAATGACTTGGTAATGAAGTGATCGCCTTGCCACCTTGTCACCCCTTCACCTCGTCAGATAAGAGACCAAGATCGACAAATAATTGTCGGTGATCTTGAATTGGTGCCTAGAACGGCAATGTGAGGGGCGGCGCTGTGAAACACCTATGCACGCTCGGCGGTTGCAAACGAATCACTCCGTTGTGTCCATTCGAAAAATCCTAATGAATCCATTTTCTGCCTCAGTTCATCAGTTTCGCCCGCTGTCAGCGATACTTGTGGCAAACGGGGCGGGCCACAGTCCAGACCTATGAGGTTCACCATCGCTTTAAGGGCGGGGTTGCCCCAACGATACGTGGGCCGTACTAACTCTGCGGCGATACCCTGCAGACGTTGCGCCTCAACCACATCACCTGCTTTAAATGACCGCCAAATGCGGTGATAGATCGGCATCATATAGTTATAGGTGCTCCCCACAGCTCCTTGCACACCGGCAACGAGAGCACTCAACAACATCTGATCGCTGCCGAACAACAGGCTATATCGACCTCCATCGAAATTCAGGCAGCTCTGCATCTCATAAACCGAGGTCTTGCTGTACTTGATCCCTGCCAGCGTCGGGAGCCGCATGCCGGCCAGAGCCAGAAAATCCACCATGTCAAGATCCACGCCGGTGACAGAAGGGATATGGTAGTAATAGAAGGGCAGCCGATGGGCGCCAGCCGATACCTGGGCCATACAATCGACGAGTGCATCTAATGTACTGGGCTTGAAATAACTGGGTGGCGTTGCCGAAATGGCGTCGGCGCCGATGGCCTGAGCATGTGCCGCCAGCGCCCGTGCCTCGGCCAGGCTGTTGTGCCCGACCTGTATGATGACGGGAACCCGTCCGCCTGCGGCTTGTACGTAGGCTTCTGCCACAGCAATGCGCTCAGAAGAGGTCAGCGAAACGCCCTCGCCTGTGCTGCCGTTGACGTAAAGACCTGACGCGCCTTGCGCCAAAAGATGTTCAACCATAACCGGCACCATGGTAAGATTTAGGCTACCATCCTCATGCATCGGTGTAAAAACGGCGGGGACAAGTCCTGTGAGTTTCAATGTTTTCTCCATAGGTTTATAATTATGTCAACTATCAGTTATACTCTCGTCCAATCGGGTAGCGAACATTCTGTCTTCACCTCACTATCTGTAGACTCCGTATTTGTTCAGCAAGTTCATCAGATAGAGGTATTGTTCAAAACTAACGGTTGGGGGTACCGAATGGTCGGAGTGGTAGATGTATCCCCCACCGGCCATGGCGACCTCCAACTTCGTGCGCACCTCCTCCTCCAGTTCTTCCTTCGTACCGGACATCTTGGTAGCGTCGATGTTTCCCATAAAGGCCAGACGCCTGCCATAGGCTTGTTTGAGCAAGCGAACATCCAACCCGGCCTTGGCCTCCATTGGTTGCAGCACCTGCACGCCGGCATCGATGAGGCGGGGAACCAGGTTGCGCACGTCGCCATCGGTATGGATGAAATAGGTGATGCCATTGGCATGGAGATAGTCGCCCAGACGACGGTGTTCGGGAAACAGAACCCGCTCGTATGCCTGAGGCGAGAACATGAGGCCGGTGTTCATACCCAGGTCTTCGGCCAGTAAAATACCATCAGGTTTGATCCCGTAGGTACTGGCAAGAGCAAGCGTTTCGATAATTAAACTGACATGGGCGTGGCTCATCTCGGCCAGAAGTCCCGGGTCGAGCGCATAGTCCATGAGCGTTGCTGAAAAGCCATGCATGCGCCAGATGGCTTCGTGGGGGCCATAGACCATAAGAAGCAAATACTTCTGTCGTTCACGCAGCGTCTGGAATGTGACAGCCATGTCTCCCCACGTGGGCCACTGAACAAATGGCTGGAAATAGCTGACCGTATTGACCCGCGCTGTTTCGCCAAAATCGGCTGTGAGACGATAATTGTTTTTTTCCCAATCGGCGCGTGTTTTGATGGTGTGGTCTAGATATCCCAAAGCGCCCGAACGCCCCTTCCACTGCTTGGCGACAAAGCCATGCTTGTCTTCTCGTACCGTGTAGCTATCTGTATCCTCCAACAGTCGCTCCGGCAGACGCAGAGAGGTATCCATATAGAGCCAGTCGAAATCAAAATCGAAATAGTCACCTGCTGCCACATCCTTGGGCATACCCTCTTCTTGCCAGCGCCCAAGGGTATCCTCCCAGAAACCATCGGTTTTGCCGATGCGGTCCGGCTCTTGGAAACTGAGAGAGACAAGAACGCGTTCTCTTGACGTGAAATCGCTCATGGTGATATTCCTACCTTGCGTGCATCGATGATTGAACATACGATCTGTCCCACACTTTCGATTTCGGCGCCTAGCACGGTCTCTGCTGGAAGTGATTGATCGGCTGCCACAGACAGAAGGTGGTGGTTGCGTCCCAGCGTAACGACATCCCCCGGGAAAAGGGTAATCTCTTGGGACAGGAAAGCCAGTGTATCGGCGGGACCAGCCACATACTCATCGGTGGACCCGGTAAGTGTGTCATAGCCGTGCAGCGTCAAGTGCATGTCACGATCTCTGATATCAGCCGAATGCAAGCGGGTGGGGAGTAGGCTGGTGACGTTCGATCCATCGGCCCAGCGGGCGTATACGGCCGGCACATGACGCTCTTGTATTGATGCAAAACTGTGCGGCGGGAGCTGGTGAGACTGGTCGTGCATCACCGCCAGAACGACATAGCCGAGGATGTAGTCATCTGCCTCGCTAGACGGGATGCGATGGGCGAGCTTGCCGATTACGAATGCCAGTTCGACACCAAAATGCAATGCCGTCGCCCGTTCGGGGATGTGAAGTGGTTGGCCTGAAGGGCCCAACACAGAGCCAGGGCTATTGATAATGCGGGGCAGTAGGGGAGGCCATCGACACCCATCGTGGCCATATGAATGACATCGCCCACTTGCAAAGCCATGAAGGAAGAGAGGTAGTGGATGGTATGCTCGATACCGACGAGCATGGCGCTGGTGTGCGAACGGTCCCGCTGCCAGCCCGATTGCCGGGTGTAGATCAAGAGATCGTAGGGATTGCCGACTTCATCCGGTGTGACAAGGTAGGGGCCCATGGGACATAATGTATCCGACTTCTTCCCTAACCAGGAACCGGTAGCAGCCTCGAAGAAATCAAGCTGTCCCTGTGCCTGCGCCTTCATCTGCTCGAGATAAAGATCGTGGGCGAGATCCAGCACCACGGTGTAACCAGCAACATGGGCCATGGCATCGTCGATGGTGATATCTCGTCCCGCCTTGCCAATCACGATCCCCAATTCCGGATTCCAGAAAAAGTTACGCATCTCCATTGTAATGACTACCGGCTGGCCAGGGCCGACGGTGGCGCCTTGCGGGCGTTGATGCCCCTGCGGATACATATGGAGGATCGGCCGATCTAGTATATTTCTTTTGGGCTTGTTATCCACCAGGCCAAAACAGAGCCGTGGGCGGGGGATGGGCGCACATAAATCGACCTCGCTCAAACGATATCCGGCCCCGACCAACAATGCTTGATCAGACTGCTCGAGGAACCGGAGCAGAAATGTCTGCATGCACCGGGCTACAGACATGCCGGTATCGCCCAATTCAAGCAGACCGGTTAGTGTGTCGGGCCAGGGATGAGGGTCGAGAAAACGCGCCTGGCTGGGGCGCAAGGCTGGGGTACCGAGTGCGGCATACTGCTGGATACGGCGTTCGACAGCACCAGGTTCAAAAATCCATGTCTCGCCTGTGGCGGGATGGTCAATCACAAAACCATAGAGTTCTTGACCACTGGCAATGAAAGTAGCGAATTTCATATCATGCTCCCCATCTCGAAGTCAAACGAATTGTCAGGGGGCTATCGGTTACCAAAGCGATGCCAAGTAGAATGACAGCCATGCCCGCCACCATCCAAATCGTGACGATCTCATCCAAAATCAGAACACCGCCCAGTGTAGCCGTGATCGGTATCACGTAATTGATCATCGCCGATGCCGTAGCGCCAAAGCGTTTGATGATATCAAAACGAAGCACAAACGCGATGATCGTGCCGACCAACGCCGCATAAATAAGTGAGAAGTAGCCCTGTCCATTAATGCCCTCTAAATCAATTCCAGTCCAGAGCGATGAAACAACAACCATGATGGCGGCGCCTATAAGGATACGCAGGGCGGTAACATCAAAAGAATCATAGGTTCGCATATACTTGCGCGTGTAAATGGTCTCGGCAGTACCGGCCAATAGGGCAAGCCCAATCAGAACATAACCAATACGACCGGCCGTAACGTCAGGTAGACCGCTTTGTTGTTGAACCGCCAATAGTATGGCTCCTGTCATCGCCAGCAATACGCCCAGGCCACGTTGTCTGCTCAGCTTTTCGTCGTGCAGAAGTACGTGTGCCGCCAACACAATAAGAACTGGAAAAGTCGTTATCAGGATGGCCACCATGCCGCTCGACAAGTACTGCAAAGCGATGGCGAATATTGTCATCTGCACTGCCGGACCGACTGTGGACACGATCAGAGATTGGCGCCATAGCCGCCGTTGTTTGGGCCAGGGATGGCGACGGCGATCAAACAGATAGACAACTAGAAATCCGCTAGTAGCAAGCATGAGGCGCGCAGTGACAAAGGTAAATGGCGCGAATTGGCTGACGCCGAACCGTGTTGCGACCAAGCTCGTACCCATGGCCACGCCGGTAAGCAGGATGTAAGGAATAGCGTATGTGGACAAGATGGCGATTTATGACCCCGCGAATTCATACATCGAAGAGACATCAGGCTGTCCGGAGTAATTGCGCCACTGGCCGAACCACTTGGCGATACAATCCTGCACGGGGTCGTTCGAGCGGCGGGCGGCGTCGATCAAGCGCTGCCGTAACTCATCTGCCCTGGGATGCGTAGCACCATCCGCCAGCAAATTGTTCATCTCAGCGGGATCGGCATTCAGGTCGTAAAGTTCGTCGTCGTCGGCCGGGTTGAAGATATATTTGAGTCCGTCCTCGGTCACCAGACCACGTTCAGTGCGTAGATAGCGGATGCCATGAAATTCCAGGTAGAGGTCGGCGCGGCCCGGCGCTTCGGCGCCTTCGTAGGCAAGAAAGGGCAGCAGCGACTTGCCATCCAGCTCGTCATCCACATTCTGGCCGGTGAGATCGAGTATGGTGGGAAAGATATCCATGTTATAGACAAGCTGATTCCGCTCGGCTGGTTCATGTTGGCCCGGACAACGCACCATCAGGGGAATGCGATGCGCCTCTTCGTACATATAGCCCTTATCTTGCAGACCGTGGCTGCCCTGCATATCCCCATGATCACTGACAAACACTACAATCGTTTCGTCTGCCAAGCCTAGCTCATCCAGCCGATCCAGCAACCGCCCAATCTGTTCATCTACCATCGTGGTGTAATCTCGCGCCAGCCCGATCAATTGTTGCCAACCTTCCCACTCTCTCGGTAGATCGGAGAAGAAGCTGCGAACGAAACGGTGAAAACGGCGGGGTTTGCCCGCATGATCGTCTGGCCAATTGTGCCATTGTGGTATGCTGGCCCGGTCGTGGATACCGACGTATTCGGGTGAAGGCAGATAAGGTCCGTGTGGCGCCCAAAACTGAGTCGTCAGAAAAAAAGGCTGTCCGCTTTCCTTGCGACTACGGGCCATGTCGTCCAGCAGATCAAGGCTATAATTGGCCAGATAATAGGTTGTCGTCGATTCAAGCGGGCCGTTCCATTCCCCTGCTTGCAGTGTCTGCTGATTAGGATTGGCAAACCAAGGATTAAGGATGGAGCCGTAACTTAGGCCATTTTCAGTCAAATAGTGTTGGTAACTCTCATCTTGACGTAGATCGCCATAGCCAGGCACATTCATACCCTCGAAACCATAATCCACCGGCCCTAATTCTGTCCCCACATGCCACTTTCCGGTGAAGCCTGTGCGGTATCCCCGATTTTGCAAGCGAGTGTGCAGCAACTGTTCGGGTTTGGGCAATTCACGGTTGAGAGCATGGTACATGTCACAGTTCGTACCCATGCCATGTGTAAAGGCGTAGAGACCGGTGAACATCGAACCTCGGGAGGGCGTGCACAGGCTGGAGGGGGAATAGGCGCGTCTGAACAGGGTGCTCTGCCTGCGCAGGTTATCCAGATTGGGGGTGTGTATGTCGGGATTGGTAAGATAGTCGGCGCGCATCTGATCGACGCCGATCCAGAGGATGTTGGGACATTGGCTAAGGTGTTGGTAGCTCATAATTCACCGTAGGTCCAGGCCGCATCACGAAAGGCCAGGAGATTTTTGTAAGGAGTTTGGGGCGAAGTGTTGCAACTGGATCCAAAAAGGAAACGGCGCTTGTCACCCATCGACAAAAATAGATCACGCACGCTATGATCGATTTGGATATGTGCATCGGCAGTAGTCAGTTCTTGCTGAGGTGCGGCCATGCCGCCACAGATAATCAGCTCTTCGCTCAACGCTCTCGCCTCGTGTAGGTGCCAATCTCCCAGCGGTGGCGCTGCCTGCCCTTCGACGCAGTCCAGGCCCGATTGTACGATCAGTGGACCAAGCGCTTTGAGATGCCCGCAAGCGTGCTGAAACAGATACTTGCCACGAGCATGGATCATGTCGGCTTGCCGTTTCAAAATCGGCATGCAGAACACCTCATACCAGTAGGGTGGATAGAAGAAGCTGTCCAGGTTATCCGGCGCCTCAAAGATGACAATATCGGGAAGGTCTATAACTTGTTCCAGCCATGCCAGCGATTTTTTCTCCCAGATTCGCGCCAGCTCCTGCATCTCTGTGGGATGGTCGATGAGGAAGAAACTGGCTTTCTCCTGCCCGGCCAGCCAGTGGAACTGCTTGAGCGGAGTCGGCAGTAATTGCAGCAAAATGACGCCATCCTCTCCGATTTTGGCCAGATTGTTGGCGAGTAGCTCCCGCTTCAGCTCGATTTCGGTGTCTTCCAAAAGAAAACGGATAGCGGAATACTCGCTCTCAAAATCCTCAAACCAATGTTTCGACTCGAATGGCGCTCCACTGGCCTCACGATATTCCCATATATGGTTCAGCACGCCGTGCGGTGTCTCTATCCTGTCCTCTCTGATCAAGCCCTCATCGAAGGTGGTGAATGAAGCCCATGGTGATTCTTCCGTGGGCAGTCCCCCCTCGAAAGCAATCGTGTGCTGGCAGTTCTTGTATGACACCCGATCCACGATACCATCAAACTTGGAAAAGATATCAGCCCCCATGATTCGCAACACGTCGACCGGATCCTGGCAAGCCCGGAGAACGCTGGGCAGGGTTTGATTATATTGATTGACATAGAACCACTGCCAGATATTAGGTACAAAGGGCAGGCGATCTGTCTTGTCACCGGCTAAAGCGCTTAGGATTCGGTCTCGACTGATCATAGTTTGCTCCATCGATTGACTCCAGATTTGGGAATGTGTTCAATAACCACCACATCTCGGACTGGCCTCTTAAAAGGTACCCCTGTGATCGGTGAGCCAGTCGGGGTCAAACTGGTATAACCGATCCCTCCCGATTACCCCGCTCATACAGGAGTCCGATTCATATCTCGCCGGATAACCAGATCGCTGTACGAGGAAGGGTCGGAGTCAATGGTTATGCACACAGGCCAACTACGGCCTTCGCCGTAGCTCAAACGCACACTCATGTTAAGGCACGTCCGCCGGTGATTGGGGTTGGAAAAGAGGATGCGGTTGCGACTGCAACCTACATGTCGACCAGTTCTCTGAATTGCACATCATTCAGAGCCTCACTCAGCGCCTCATGCTTATCCCCGGGCAGAGCAAGCTCCGGCAACCTGGGTTGGCCGCACTCGTATCCAAGCAGACTTAGTGAAGCTTTTAGCGCGCCCATGAATCCGAATGAGAACAATGTACGTGTGACCTGATTGGCGCGCAGCTGGATCGCCTGAGCGGCGGCGACGTCACCTGATTGCACCAACCTATGGATCTCTTTGTAGGCCCCAGACATAAGGTTGAGGGTCGAGCCAATGTTGGCCTTACTCCCCCACATGGCAGCGAACATACATTGTTCGTCCATGCCAGAAAAAACCGTCCAGTTGCTGTCACGCATGGAAGCGATAAACTGTAATTCGTACATATTAGGGCTGGTGTACTTGGTGCCGGCCACATTAGGGATCGCCAGTAAGGAGGTCATCAGGGCTTCGGCGTTGATTTCAGACCCAAAGATATAGGGGAAGAAGGGAAGGTCCGGGGAAGCATTGGCGACAATCTTGTAGTAGTCGTAAATGCTCTGACTGCTGCTGAAACGTTCGGGGATAAGGCTGCTGACGCCATCGGCGCCGATTGTCTGAGCATGTCGGGCCAGTTCGACAGCGTCGGGAACAACCGATGTCCCCACCTGAATGATAACCGGTAAGCGTCCCTTCACCTGAGCGACCACTGTCTCTGCCACTATCTTTCTTTCCAGCAAAGACATGGAAGGGCCTTCGCCGGTGCGGCCACAGAGGTAGAATCCACCTACACCTTTATCAATGAGATACTCGACCAATCTCTTTAGAACCTGCTCATTGACTTGATCATTGTCTGTAAATGGGGTGATGAGGGCCGGCCAGGCCCCGCTGAATGTTCGCATATTAATTCTCCCTTTGGCTGCCGATTGTCGAGCTATTTGGGGTTAGATGGATCTTGAATGGCACGTGATTCGTGTTGCGTGTTGCGTGTTGCGTGTTGCGTGTCCGGGCTGTTTATGTCCTACTTGCGATCTGAATGTATTAATTTGGTGATGGCTTCATCTGAGAAACCACCTTTTGCTTGCCAGACGGCGATATCAAGTTGGTTGAGTTGGACCACAGGTTCCTTGGCGATGGCTGTCTGCACTTCATCGAATAGATCGTTCATCTGTGCTTTTTCGGTTGGGTCCATAATCTGGCCGGGGAAGCGGGGAAAGGCTTCGTTTCGTTGAGGATGAGGTTCGTAGGGCGGGCCGGCCAAGAGTTCTCCTTTATCACTCACATAGCCTGCCAATCCCCACCCTGTTTCATACTCGATCAGCTTTGCTCTTAACTCCGTTCTGATAGGCTCCAACTCAGAGGACACATCGTTCCAAAGCAGATTCCTGGTTTCGTATGGATCGGCAACCAGATCAAAGAGTTCCTCAGCACCGCCGCCGTAATAATAGTTATACTTGAAGCGGCGATTGCGGATAGATATCCAGCGCCGGTTGTCAAAAGAATATTCCATGTATTGCCAGTCACGCTCTTTGGCGCCCGATTCAGCCAACAACGACTCGCCTGGAAGCATCTCGTTACCAGGATAATCGATAGCGGCTACGTCTAAAACAGTTGGCAGAACATCATTGAGATCGACGAAGTCGTCACACCGGCTACCGGGCTCAATATGATCAGGATATCGTAGGATCATGGGAATACGGGCACAGCTATCATAGGGCAGCCACTTCTGGTAGAGATCATAATCGCCGAGCAACTCCCCATGGTCGCTGAGGAATATGACAAGTGTGTTTCCGGCCAATCCTAGTTCGTCCAGCTTTTCCAACACCCGGCCTACCTGCTCGTCAACATGGCTGATAGCTCCGTAGTAGACTTCGCGCATGCGCTGCACATACCGTTCATTGGGCAGATCTCCCAACAGCTCGCTCTCTTCGGATAACAGTGATTTCGGTGTTTCGCTACGATGAGGCTGCGGGAGATCGGCCCCTTGATAGAGTTCGGCAAAGCGGTCGGGTACATCGAAGGGAGGGTGGGGTGCTATCCAGCTCAGCCAGAGGAAGAATGGTTTACGGCCCTGATTCGCCTTCAGGTATTCGATGCCCCTGTCAGCGACCCATTTGCTGCCGTGGTGTTCCTCCGGGATCAGCGAACGTTGTGGCAGCATGTAAAGCAAGTGGCGCACACCATGGATATGCTGGATATGCCCAAGTCCCACCGACTTCAGATAGAGTGCGTAGTCGTCCTCTTCCCGATACCAGGGTAATTCCTCCATCAACTGCAGCCGCTCCAAACCATTGTGGCGGCGTGGTGGTATGAAATGCATTTTGCCGATGGCGTGCGTTTCATAGCCATTATCTGATAAGATGCGCGGTAGCATCGGTAAGTCGGCGCGTGTGTTCACGCCCTGCATATTGTCGGGAAAGCCGTGAAAACGGGCGGGTAATCCTGTCAACATGTTGTGGCGGGCGGCCAGACAGATTGGATTCGGCGAATAGGCGTTGCGGTACAGACGGCCATCGTGCACCAGCCGGTCCAGATTTGGCGTGCGCATGAACTTGTATCCGGCAGCGTTTAGGGTATCGAATCGCTGCTGGTCCGTCATCAGCAACAAGATATTGGGTCTGCTATCCCCCTGCGGTTTTGGCAGACAGTGAACCCTAAAGGTACTCGAACTGATTAGAGGGGAGGTTGGCGACTCACTCATGTGCAGGCACCAATCTATTCTTCACGAGTGCCGGCGCGGGCAACACGAGCGCCCAGTGCTTGGCGCACTTCAGTAGAGTCACGCATCGCTTCCCGCAATTGTGCCGGGCTGGCACCACCAGCTTGAACGAGATCGATAATAATCGCTTCAGTTGCTACAAATTCATCTCCGATATCGGCAACCTCTGCGGCTATCTCGTGGGGAACGGTTGTCACACCATTGATGTCTGCGTGGAGCAGGTCGTTGGGGTAGATCATCATCCCGCCCACATGCACGGGCACATGAATATCGGGAATCTGATGATAGCCATGTGAACAGATAGTGCCATTTGTGAAGATCGGAAACCCGATGGCTCGAACCTGGTCGATGTCCCTCCCGGCGCCATTGGTGATCAAGCCCAGCGCTCCAAATGCCTGGTAGGTGCTACACATCACCTCGCCGAAGACAGCGGCCGCAGAGGGTTGATCCAGGTCCTGAAAAACGACGATGGGTGGTCCCTGCAATTCGGCAAAACGTTCGATCTGCATGGCGATATCGCCATACCCCTGTTTTCCGGGAGCCGGTGCGTCTGACCGGAAAGTGGCCGTAGCAGCATAGCCAACGGTGGCTGGCATCTCCGGGTAATTGGCCTTGATGCGGTCGTCCATATAGCCGATATTGCGCGGGCGCACATCGAACAGTTCAATGATATTGCAGATGGTTGGGGTGTCGAAACTGGCGAGTTTTTTGAGCACTGTTGATGAAAGCATGATGGTAGAGTTTTGCAAATCAAAAGGCAAAGTGCAAAAGGTAAAAGTGGTCTCTATGCCGTAGAGATTGGCTGGGGTTTCGGGAGGAATTGATCGGCGTAGTGGCAGGCTACCATGTGCTTCTGTTCCTCTGTCCCCAGGTTGCGGAATTGGGGGTCCTCCTGGCTACAGAGTTCGGTGGCATAGGCACAGCGGGTGTGAAAACGGCAGCCCGAAGGGGGGTTGGAGGGATTGGGCACATCCCCTTGTAGCACGATGCGTGTGCGCCCCTCCTCAGAATCAGGGTCGGGAACGGGGATAGCAGAGAGCAGGGCCTGGGTGTAGGGATGCAGGGGCACTTCAAAGACATCATCGCATTCACCCAGTTCGACGATCTTGCCCAGATACATAACCGCCACCCGATCACTGATATAACGGACCATCGAGAGATCGTGGGCGATAAAAAGATAGGTCAATCCCAGTTCCTGCTTCAGATCATCCAATAAATTGACAACCTGAGCCTGAATTGAGACATCGAGTGCGGAGATCGGTTCATCGGCGACAATTAAGCTGGGCTCGGTGGCAAGCGCCCGGGCAATACCAATACGCTGGCGCTGCCCGCCCGAAAACTCGTGCGGGAAGCGATTGACAAAATTCGGATTCAATCCAACCAGGGCCATTAGGCCCTCCACGCGTTGCTGCTGTTCCTCTTTACTGCCGATGTTATGGATGCGTAGCCCTTCTGCAACAATGCTCCCCACAGTTTTGCGTGGATTGAGGGAGGCGTATGGGTCTTGAAAGATCATCTGCATGTGGCGGCGCTTTTCCCGCAATTCGTTACCATCCATCCAATCTTCCGCTTGTAACTCATCTTCATGCAATTGTCTCGAGAAATGTTCCCGATATTTGCTTTCTACCTTTTTGTGTTTAATAATGTTCAAACAAGTATTTCGTACAGTTGTATACAAATACGCCTTAATTGAAGTATTTATATTTAATTTAATTCTATTGTTCCAAAGATTAAAAAATATATCTTGTACGATTTCTTCAGCCATTTCCGTGTCTTCTACAAATAG